>NZ_JAZBJZ010000050.1:0-35812 GCF_036349135.1 Tumidithrix elongata BACA0141 | reverse complement strand
GAGTCCCTTTACGCAAAGATCTCTAGGCGTTGCATTTCATCCTTGAATTGGCGTTTGATTAAATCTTCAGCCTTGGGTATTTCCAAAACTGCAAATGCTGCCAATATCTCTTGTTTAACTTGCTCGACCATGGTTTCTATTCCATATATCCATAATTTAGTTTGCTTGACTCAAACTATGCTGAACGACAAAACAATTAATTAGCCTCACTTGTGATATTTCTTAGCTTTGCCACAATTTTCTGTTTCCTATACCAATCCTCGCTAAGATGTTCAGTAGCGCTTTGATTGGTTTAATAGGACTTACCCGTGAGAATGAGGAAATTGCGATCGCATCTAGACAGGACAAAGGATTAATTTATGCCCATGAGAAAATTGATCCCCTTAGTCCCACTCGTTTTCGTACCGATTTCGATCGCGGCTGACCAGCTAGCATGGGGCGACACTGCGGTTTTCTTTACCTCTGCCTTGGCGATTATTGCCGTATCGATTTGGTTGAGTACAGCCACCGAAAAGATTGCCGTGGTGATGGGGCCATCGATTGGGGGACTGGTGAATGCCGTATTTGGTAATGCCACCCAGCTCATTGTGGCACTCACTGCCTTGAGGGCAGGCTTAATCGATATTGTCAGAGCCAGCATTACGGGCAGCATTCTCTGCGATCTATTGCTTTTGTTGGGAATCGCTATGGTGGCGGGTGGTTTGCGCTATAAAGAGCAGAGCTTTCAGTCAATTTGGATGCGCGTGAATGGGTTGTCGATGTTGTTGGCTGTGGTGGCGATCGCCTTACCAACCCTAGTGATTTCCACCTCAAATATTGTCGATGCCTCGGCAATTCGGAATCTTTCCACGATTACAGCGGCTGTATTAATTCTCGTTTATGGGCTCACCTTGCTGTTTTCGCTCAAAACCCACAGCTATCTCTACGAAGTCGGGTTAGCCGAGGCAGAAACGGAATCTGCTGAAGAACATGCTCATGCCCCCAAGGTGGCGTTTTGGGTAATCGTCCTGCTCATTTCCACGATTGCGATCGCGATCGAATCGGAACTATTTGTCGGTGTGGTCGAGGCAGAAACTGCACAGCTAGCCCTGACCCCTCTGTTTACGGGTGTGGTTTTGCTACCGTTTGTGGGGGATATGGCAGGTTACGTTACCGTGATCAGGCTATCCCTCAAAAACAAGATGGATTTAACCGTAGCCACGACTACAGGAGATAGCCTACTGGTGGCGTTATTTATCGCGCCTGTCTTGGTGTTTGTCGGTCAAGCGATCGGGCAACCCCTCGATCTTAATTTCAATACCTTTGAGGTGTCTTCTCTCACGATCGCGGTGATCGTAGCGAACCTGATCGGTTTTGGTGGGCGTTCCAATTGGCTCGATGGCACGTTACTGATTGCCACCTATTTCATTTTGGGTGTGGCTTTTTACTACCATCCCGCCTAGGGTTTGCGTGGATCGGCTTGTAGGTTCGCTTCTAGATTCGCTTTTAATTCACCACGGGATCGGGTCTGGTTGCCCAATAGGCCCAAGCGATCAGCAGAAATTGCAGGGGTAAACGGATCCACAGAGCGATCGCGCTAATTTCGGGGAATACCTCGGGATGAAGTGCCATCTGAATATTGGCGGGAAAAACGGCGAATAATAGAGCGATCAGTCCCCAACCTGCAAGGCTCGTCAGTCTTGGAATCAGAACCATAATTCCCAAGGCAATTTCACATAATCCGCTCAGATAGATCAACTCTAAATGCAGCGGCAGATAGGGTGGCATCATTTTTAAATAAAAGCCAGAATTAAGAAAATGATTCGTTCCTGCCAGAACGTAAAAGAGCGCCAACAGGTATTTGAATCCGATTTTAAGTTTAGACATGATTAAGTATCCGATCGCGGATCGAGGCTATCTCTCAAGCCATCACCGAGTAGGTTAAATGCCAGCACGGTTATCGTAATCAATAAGCCGGGAAAAAGCATCGTCCAAGGTGCAGAGAGCGAATAGCCGCCCTTAAAGGCATCGGCCAACATCATGCCGAGTTCGGGTGTGGGAGGTTGAACGCCTAAGCCCAAAAATCCTAAACCTGCGGCTTCTAGGGTGGCAGTTCCAATTGATAGGGTTGCTTGCACCACTAGGGGCGGCAAACTCATGGGGAAAATATGACGAAATAGCAGGCGCATCGACGAAGCTCCTAGCGATTGAGAAGCGAGTACGAATTGCTGCGGCTTCAGAGAGAGAACCATACCTCGCGCTAAGCGAATATAAATGGGAATTTGTACAATTCCTACAGCAATTATTACCGTTTGGAGATTGGGACTTGTCACCGTAACGATCGCGATCGCCAGCAAAATCGAAGGAAATGCCAAGAGAATATCTGTCACCCAGCCGATCGCTAAATCTAGCCATCCCTGCACATAGCCTGCCAACAGTCCCACTAGGGTTCCGATCGCACAGCCCAAACTCACTGCCACAGTCCCAATCAGCAGAGAGGTGCGAATGCCATAGAGAACTAAAACGAGAATATCTCTGCCCAAACCATCCGTACCAAAGGGATGCTTGAGGCTCGGAGCTGCCAGCCGTGCCAGATAGTCCCGATCGATCGCAGGGTCGTAGGGATGAATGAAGGGAAATAGAATTGCCACGAGCAGCAGGGAGATCGTCAGCAGCAAACCAATCGCACCCGCACGGGATTTGAGAAATCGGGTTAAGAACCTATTTTGTAGCTGATTCTGTGACTGATTTTGATAGGGATGGAGTGGCGCAGTCATGATATTTGCGATCGCAGGTCGTCCACCCATTCTACAGGCGAATTCGCGGATCTAAAAAGCTGTAGGAAATATCCACGAGCAGATTCACGATCACAAAGGCTGAAGCAATCACAATCACTGCACCCTGAACGACGGGATAATCCCTCGCCAAGATGCCATCGTAAACCCACGAACCAATTCCATTCCAAGCAAAGATAGTTTCGGTGAGAATCGCGCCACCCAGCAGCGTGCCGAACTGCAAGCCAATTACCGTCACAATCGGCAGCAGAGCATTGCGTAAAGCATGGCGTAAAATCACGAGGCGATCGCTCAATCCCTTGGCTTTAGCAGTGCGAATGTAATCTTGCGATAGTACTTCTAGCATGGCACTGCGGGTCATGCGCCCAATAATCGCTAAGGGAATTGTGCCCAGAGTCAAAGCGGGGAGGATGAGATGGGCGATCGCATCGCGAAATATGGTGAAGTCTAAGCGCAGCAACCCATCTAATACGTAAAAGCCCGTAATCGGTTGGAAGTTCATTTCAAGATTGGTGCTCAAGCGTCCGCTCGGGGGCAGCCAGCGTAAATTTACGGCAAAGAGATAAACCAGCAGTAGTCCCAACCAATAGATCGGGAGAGAGACCCCAATTAACGAGCCTGTCATCATCAAGCGATCGATCCAGCTATTTTTGCGAACTGCTGCCAAAATCCCGAAGGGCATTCCGATCGCGATCGCCACAGTCGTCGCAGCGACAGATAGTTCCACCGTTGCAGGCACGCGGTTTCTCAGTTCTGCGATGATGGGAATGCCACTGATGATGCTCTGCCCCAAATCAAACTGCACCAGACGGGTGAGAAAGGCTAGGTATTGCAAAGGAAGCGGCGCATTCAAGCCCAGTTGCTGGCGCAGGGATGCCACTTGGTCTGGGGTGGCGCGTTCGCCCAACAAAACCACCGCAGGATCGCCAGGAATCAAATGTAGCAAGCAAAATACCAATAGCGTAATCCCCAGTAGAACGGGAACTACCCCTAGCGATCGCTTCAGAATATATAGCCACATGACAAGCCCACATGAAGATTTTGATTGATTTAAAAATCCCACACCCCTGTTTCATGCAAGCTGCGGGATTCTCTAATTTACTGCAACTTAGAAAAATTTTGGGGCAGGCGCTTGTAATATATGTAGTATGCGTATTACTATTTGTCTGGTTTCTTGAAATAAATTGAAAACGGTTTCATATCTCTGGGTGAGAAATCCCTTGTTCATGCCTAGCTGCTTAAATCACAGATTTTTGCAGACGAAGAGTGAGGGTTATCGTGGTTAACATAGGTTCGACTCCTATCTCACCCACTATCCTCTAAACTTCTACTTTTACCCCCCTTAATCCTCGCTTTACAAGGGGGAAAACTTAAATCCTCCCCCTTTGCAAGGGGGAGCTAGAGGGGGTAAAAATTTCCCAAACATGCTCTTAGAGGCAAGCCAAAGCAGTTGGCAGTGAATTCGTCACGATCGCATTGGGAGGATCAAATTTCTCATGTTTCTCATAGTTGGCAACTTTCGTCCCTTGCATATATTCATCCAAACTAAACGCATCGACCTGAATCGCATCATTACGGGCTACTTCGGCTTCTCGGAGAAGATTCGCCTCAGCTTCAGAAATAATATTGGCGCTTAAAGCTAGCGCGATCGCTTGCTCCAAATGGCTATCCAGTTTAATATTCAGAATCTGTCCCGATCGCGTGGCTAGTTTCAGTTTTTGGAAGACCATTTCAGCGCGATCGCTGAGGCTAAAGGCATTTTCCAAACGACCTAATGCCTCGTTGGAGTCGGTGGGAATATAGATGCCAAACGTGAGGCGATCGCGATCGCTGCCAAAGGTTTGGATGCTTTTGGCAATTTGACTGCCAAGGGCATCGGCAGGCAAGCTACCGATGGGATTCAAACGGCACCCACCGAGGAGAGGGACGCGAATTACCGCAGGCAAAGGCAAATTATCGAGAATTCCTTCTAATGCCAACTGGATTTGTGCCAAGCTATATTGCATTGCCCAATGGACAAAGGGAAGATCTTCTGACCTCTGACCCTCGGCAGCAAATCGTCGTAGGGTAGCGCTACCTAAATACAGCCAAGAGAGCAGATCGGCAAAGCGTCCTGTGAGTTTCTCGTGACGTTTTAAACTACCACCAAAGAGCAAGAAGGCACAATCGGTAAGGAAAGCGAAGGTTGCCGATGCCCAAGTTAGTTTCTGATAATAACGAGCGATTTCCTTCGGAAGACCCACTGCTGTTTCCATAGAATCCCAACTACGGGCAAGATAACCGCGCGACAGGCTCAAGAGTAGGCTGCGGAATCCATTCCTGACCGTGAAACCAAGATGATTCCATAAAAGCAGATCTAGAGCGATCGCATCTTGTTTTTGTAGGGCATCAATTTCTTGATAAATATAGGGGTGGCAACGAATCGCGCCCTGTCCGAAAATCATCATCGTGCGGGTGAGAATATTGGAACCCTCAACCGTAATTGGTATGGGCATGGCAGTGTAGAGATTCGCAAGCAAGTTGCGAGGGCCGCGACAAATACCCGCACCACCGAGCGTATCCATGCCGTCATTGACGATTTTTCTGGCGAGTTCGGTAAATTGATATTTGGCGATCGCCGCTGCCACCGCAGGTTTCTCACCGCGATCGACTGCCGCACAGGTATAGACACGCGCTGCCTCCATGAGATAGGTCAGACCGCCAATTCTGGCTAAGGGTTCTTCTACACCCTCAAAACGTCCGATCGGCAAGCCAAATTGTCGGCGCACGGCAGCATAGGCTCCTGTTACCCGCGTCACGAACTTGGCTACGCCCGTACAGGTAGCGGGGAAGCTAATTCCCCGACCTGCAGCAAGGGTTTGCACCAGCATTTGCCAACCGCGACCTGCCTGTTCCACGCCACCAATAATTTGCGTGATTGGAACTATAACGTTCGCGCCTTCGATGGGGGAGTTATAGAAGGGCACACCCATGGGGTCGTGACGCTTGCCTAAAATCACGCCTGCGGTATTACTGGGAATCAGAGCGCAGGTGATTCCTACATCTTCACCCTTGCCCAAGAGATTATCGGGATCGTAAAGTTTGAAAGCAAGTCCGAGTAGGGTGGCGATCGCCCCCAAAGTGATATAGCGTTTGCGGAAGTTCAGACGAATGTATAGATTGCCATCTTCTGCTTTGAATACCATACCCTTAGCGGTAATGCTGGCAGCATCGGAACCCGCACTAGGTTCCGTCAGGGCAAAACAGGGAATTTCTTCACCCTTTGCCAATCGGGGCAAATAGTAGTCTTTCTGGGCGGCTGTGCCATAGTTGAGCAGCAATTTGGCAGGCCCAAGGGAATTGGTCACGCCCACCGTGGCAGTGTGGATAAAAGAACGGGAGGCTAACTTCATCATCACCGCACTATAGGCAAGACTGGAGAAGCCCAAGCCACCATAGGATTTTGGAATCGTCATGCCCAAAAATCGCTCTTGTTTGAGATAGTCCCATAGGGCTGGAGGCATATCTTTGCGACGATGAATTTCCCAATCCGTTGCCATGGCACAGGCTTTTTCTACCTTAATATCCAGAAAAGACTGAACCTCAGGATCTAGGGTGGGATAGGGTTCGCTATGGATGCGTTGGAAGCTAGGATTTCCTGAAAAGAATTCGCCCTCAATCCACACCGTGCCTGACTCGATCGCAACCTGTTCCGTTGCTGAAATACTGGGCAAAAGTTTGAGCGTCCGAATCGCGTTCATGATTGGGGTTGTGACAACATATCGCCGCAAGAATGGCAGATTGAAGACAAGCGCAAGAATGCCAAAGATTCCCAAAATCCAAACAGGTGCGTTGAGCAGTAAAAGCGCGATCGCGCCGTAGAGCGACCACTGCCATAGGGATGCACCCATGTACCCCAACAGCAAGAGGGCGGCGAATAACAATGGCAAGGTAATTGCAAGAGGTAAAGTAATCACGATCTGGTTCTCCTAAAGCATTAAGTTCTCAAAGATAGCAGCGGCTCCCATACCACCGCCCACACACATCGTCACCAGTCCGTAACGAACGCTACGTCGTCTCATTTCATGCAGGAGCGTAGCTGTGAGTTTGGCTCCCGTGCAGCCTAGGGGATGTCCCAAGGCGATCGCACCCCCATTGACATTGACGATATCCTCATCCAAGCCCAACTTGCGAATCACGGCTAAGGCTTGCACGGCAAAGGCTTCGTTTAGTTCGATCAAGCCAATATCCGCCAAGGCGAGACCGACTTGATGGAGTACCTTAGGAACAGCGAGAATCGGCCCAATGCCCATAATTTCAGGCGGCACGCCTGCGACCGCAAATCCCAACATGCGACCGAGGGGTTGCAGTCCCAGTTCCTGCAATTTCCTCTGACTTACAAGAATCGAAACCGCCGCACCATCAGACATTTGCGAAGTATTGCCAGCAGTGATACTACCCCCCAAACGAAAAGCTGGAGGTAGATTCGCTAAGGCTTCTAAACTAGTATCGGAACGCGCTCCTTCATCTGTGGATAGTACGATTTCACTCGTCTCAGGTTTACCATCCACATACAGCGTTTCGCGCACAGTGACGGGAATGATTTCATCCTTGAGTTTTCCCGATCGCATTGCCGCGATCGCACGTTCGTGAGAGCGCAGGGCAAAAGCATCTTGATCGGCGCGGGAAATGCGATACTGTTCCGCCACATTCTCGGCAGTATGCCCCATGGCGCTATACACGGTGGGTATATTTTCCATCAGGACTGGGTTGGGCAGCATCACATGACCGCCCATGGGAATCAGACTCATGGACTCTGCCCCACCTGCAACCATAACCTCAGCCTGTCCTGTGGCGATCGCCTGCGATGCCATCGCGATCGCTTGCAAACCCGAAGCACAAAAGCGATTGACCGTAGCCCCTGCCACCGTATCGGGAAGTCCAGCCAGCCTTGCAATCACCCTTGCCATATTAAATCCCTGCTCTGCTTCAGGAAAAGCACAACCAAAGATGGCATCGTCGATGCTGTCCGTGGGAAGATCGGGAACTTTTTGCAGTGCTCCTTGCAAAGCGATCGCGCCCAGATCGTCGGGACGCATGTTTCTCAGCGTACCGCGAGGTGCTTTACCCACTGCGGTGCGCACGCTACTGACAATATATGTTTCATTCATAGCTTTCATTGTTTTCAATCTCCGTAATCAAGATCGGATTGACCTATCCCCCCTGCCCCCTTCCCTTAAAGGGAAGGGGGAGCCAAACTCCCCTCTCCTTGCAGGAGAGGGGCTGGGGGAGAGGTTCTTAATTTCTCAGTGGCTTTTTCGTTTTTAGAATGTGGGCAATACGTTCCTGCGTCTTGGGTTGCTCCAATAGTGGCAAAAAGGTTTCGCGTTCCAATTGCAGGAGATACTGTTCTGAAACTAGAGCAGGAGTAGAGAGTTCGCCACCAGTCATCACATAGGCGAGGCGATTGGCAAGATAGCGATCGTATTCGCTGGCATATCTGCCCTGTTGGAAGAGATAGGCGGTATGTTCCAAGACTGCCCTACCAGGACGACCTAGCACCATGATGTGATTGTTCTCAATCGGTGGCAGGTAACCAAGGCGATCCAAATGGAGGATTTCCGCTTTTGCCACAGCTAAACGGCGATCGCCATTCATGAGAATCTTGGCATTGTCAGGCAAGTAGCCCATTTCCCTTGCTTCGTGGGCGCTAGAAGAAACCTTTGCCATAGCGATCGTTTCAAACACGCGCGAAATTAACGGCTGAATGTGACTCGGTGTTTCTGATGCCGAACGTGCGACCGCACGCTTGACCGTACGGAGAATTCCACCTGCACCCGGAATCAGACCGACACTGACTTCCACCAACCCAATATAGGTCTCTGCGGCGGCAACCACATGGGGGCAAGCCAGCACGAGTTCGCAAGCTCCCCCAAGCACCCGCCCTTGAATAGCGGCAACAATCGGTTTGGGGGCGTAGTAAATGCGATGGAGGAGATTTTGGAAATCCACAATCAGTTTTTCCAAGACACCAAGATTGCCCGATTGAGCGGCTGTGACCATTTCCAGCAGATTCGCCCCACCCGAGAAATGATCGCTACCATTGCCGATCGCCATGCCTTTATAGTTACCTGACACCAAAATGTCTAGGGATTCCGATAGCCCCTCGATTACCTTAAAACTGAGCGTATTGCCCTTAGAGCGAAATTCGTACAGCAACACACCATCGCCCAGATCTAGCAGTGCGGCTTCAGAATTTTGCCACAGGGTCAGTTTAGGTTCCAATTTTAGCGCGTCTAGATCGATCGCATCCTTTAGGAATGGAACCTTAGCGTAGCCCTGTCCATGCCGATAGACTTCCAGATCCTGATGGATATCTTCTTGGTAAAAACGCTTACCGCCCTCGGAGTCTAGGATTTCTATCCATGTAGGTATCGGTATATTCGCCGATCGCATATCCGACAAGACCGTTTCAAAGCCCAGCGTTTCCCAAAGTTCAAAGGATCCTAATTCCCAGCCAAAACCCCAGCACAGGGCGCGATCGATACCGAGGGGACTATCGGCAATTTCAGGAATCCTACGGGCACTGTAAGCCAAGATTTCCAACGTAGTTTGACGGAAAAATTCACCCGCCCGACCAGGATCGCGATAGAGCGCCATCAGGCGATCGGACAACTTGGGCAATTTCGCAATCGCTGCAATCTCCAGAGAATCCGTAGAATCGGTAGCTTCGTATGTCAAGGTTTCAGGATTGAGCGCAAGAATTTCGGACTTCTGCTTTTTATAGAAACCCTGTCCTGTTTTTGCACCCAAGGTTCCCGTAGCGACCAGTTTTCGCATCACCTCGGGCACTTGAAAGATCTCGCGACTCTCATCGTTGGGGATAGCAGGATAAAGATGGTCGGCGACGTAGGTGAGGGTGTCCAGCCCGATCAGATCGGCAGTGCGGAAGGTGGCTGATTTGGGTCTGCCCACCAATGTCCCCGTTAAGGCATCAATCTCGGCGATCGTGTAATTTTGCTCAGTCCATGCCTTTACAGAGAGAAGCGTGGCATACATGCCAATCCGATTGGCAATGAAATTTGGCGTGTCTTTGGCAATCACAATACCCTTGCCTAAATGTAACTCCCCAAACCATTGCATTCTTGCCAACACCTGCGCGTCAGTGTCTTCCGTGGGAATTAGCTCGAGTAATTTGAGATAGCGTGGCGGGTTGAAAAAATGCGTTCCTAAAAAGCGTCTGCGAAAAGATTTGGTTCGTCCCTTGGCGATCGCGTGAATGGGTAAGCCGCTAGTGTTCGTAGAAATAATCGCATCGGGATGCACGACAGACTCTAATCGTGCCATCAAGGCTTGTTTGGTGGGTAGATGTTCTACAATTGCTTCCACCACCCAATCTACCGTTGCCAAGCGATCGAAATGTTCTTCAAAATTGCCGAGAATGACGCGCCGCGAGGTTTTCTCAGTAAAGCAAATCGGTGGCGATAGTTTCAGAGCTTTCTTATAAGCAGATTCCACTAGCTCGTTTTTGCGACCCGAACTTGCAGGCAGATCGAGTAAATGAACGGTGAGACCAACATTGGCAAGGTGGGCGGCGATCTGACTGCCCATCACACCTGCACCAAGAACGGCAACGGTTCGGAGTGGGGTAAACATAATTCTCATCCTCCTAGGGATAATAGATTTTTAAAGCGATAACTTGACCTCTTCCCCGTCTCTCGTTCTCCGACAGGGAGAAGGGGAGCAAGAATTCATTAGGTCGTAAAGTGGGGATTGAGCGACTGGGTAAAAATTGGGCAGGCGATCGCGGCATAATCGGCACAGTCGAGTTGTGCGTCTTCGGTTTCTAAATTCTTTGCCTTTTTCCTATCTTTGCGATCGCTTGGATCGCCTTCGCCATACAGAGCATCAATCTCGCGAGAGAAGTGTTTGGTAACTGCGGCACGATCGATCTGTTGGGATTCCGCCAGCAAACCATTTCCTACGGTCAATTCGGCATCGCTCAGCAGAAAGCGCTTGATATTCGCCCAATAGGGCAAATGGCAATTGATCGCATCGATCTCGGCACGATAGAGCGACAGGATACAGGGATGGCGGAACAGTTCGTCATTGGTTAGCGTGACGCTCAGTTCGGGAAAGCCCAAACTCCGCACGCGATCGCGTAAAGCACTGAGATTCGCAAAGATCAATGCCGAGCAGAATTTGCGATCGGAACCGACGATCGCGGCTTGTTTGACCAGGGTGGATGCCCGCAAGCGTGCTTCCAAGGGTTGCGGCGCGATATATTTCCCCGTAGAGAGCTTAAATAGAGCTTTCTTCATGCCTGTGATTTTGAGCAAACCATTGGCAGTAAAGGCTCCCAAATCGCCTGTATGCAACCATCCCTGCGCGTCGATCGCCGCCTGCGTGGCTTCGACATTTTTGTAATAGCCGGGCGTGACATACAGTCCCCGCACGAGAATTTCACCATCGGTGGCGATCGCAATTTCTACCCCAGGAATCGGACTCCCCACCGTACCTGCGCGATTGTTGTCCAAGCGATTGAAGCAGACCACTCCACCCGTCTGCGTTAAGCCATAGCCTTGCAAAATCGGTATGCCTGCGGCATTAAACACATTGGCGATTTCGGCACTTAAGGCAGCACCACCACTGAGCAAATATTTCAGCCGATCGCCAAACAGCGATCGCCACTGGGCGTATACCAATCCATCTGCAATTTTTATCGCTAGCTTTGTATGTAATGCCGACAGTCCCCGAGGCTTTTGTCCCATTTCGTATTGCTGTGCAAGGTGCAAGGCACAGGTAGAAATCCGTCGTTCCCACCAAGATAATTTCTGATTGCGCTCGGCGATTTTGCTATAGAACTTCTCCAGTAACAGAGGCACGGAAGCGAGGACGGTAGGTTGCACTTCCTTTAAATGTTTGAGCACTCGGTTGGGATGGGAGAAGTAAACGCTGTGACTGTAGTACAGGTGTCCGTAGAACAGACATCGCGCAAACACATGGGTGAGGGGTAAAAAGGAAAGGGACACCTCGCGATCGCCCCACTCCAAGCCCTTTAAACTCGCAAAAGCAGCTAAAGCGTTCCCAGAAAGGTTTTCATGGGTCAGCATCACACCAACCAGTTTCCCTGTCTCGGCGGGAATGTAGATGATCGTTGCCAGATCCTTGGATGTCAGACGCGATCGCAAAATTTGGAGGTTATTCACGGTCGCCCGACCCTGTCCTTGGACTTGTAACTCATTTAGGGAGAACACTTGTAAACACTGGGGCAGAGGGATATCGCGGGCTTCTACACGAGCTTCCGTAGGCGTTCCATGTAGGAATGTATGCAAATCCAGACAGGCATCGGCAGGAATCGTTTCGGTGAATTCCAAACCATTGCTCGGAGTTGAGCGATCGGAATCTAGCGGGGATTCCCATGAAGAGGCTTTTGCCGATCGCGTCGGTTGCCAATCTGCGGGAACTTCGGCGATCGCGATCTGCTGTAAATTTGGCGCTTTGCCCAAATAGGGAGCAATTTGCTTTAATAAATCCAAATTTGCCACAATCAGAGCTTTGGCTTCGCTGTGGGACAGTGCAAAGAAAATATTCTCTAGAGTTTGCGTCAAGTCAATCGGTACATCCACCAAGCCTGCCAACAGACAACCCATATCCGCGATCGCAAAGTTCAGATCGTTATGCATCAGAAAAGCAACCCGATCGCCTTTCGCCAACCCCAAACTCAGCAATCCCATCGCTAAGGATTCCGTTGCCGATTTGAACGCTTGATTGGATAGCGATCGCCAACCATTTTCCGTCCATTGATTGAGCGCCTTAGCATTAGGATGGTTCTGACATGCCTCTTCTAAAAGGGAAGGTAACGTGTGCCCTAGGGGAACCAAAGCCGCATTCTGCAAAGTATTCTCCAAGAAAAATTGGCAGGTTTGCGCTCCTTCTAAATGGCGATCGAGCCAGATTTCCAAATCGGTAAATACCTTGCGAGAATTTTCAGCCACATACAGATCGTGATAGCTGTCAGGGTACTCTCGATGTTCTTTGTCGGGAAAGATCACTCTTTGAAAAAAGGCACGACTGGCTTCGGGGAGAGTGACGCGATCGGCGCTCCCATGCATAATCAGCAATGGGATTTTCAACTCAGAGGCATGGTTGTAAATCCAGTCCACGGTTGCAAAAAATTCTGTTGCCAAACGAGCAGTTCCATATTCATGTCTTAGGGAATCTTGTGCGTAGGCGAGTTGTGCTTCTGGGGTTCCTGCATTTTCTTCGTTGTGCAGTCCTGCTTTCAAACTAAAACGTGGCAATATTTTAGAAAATACTCTCCCCAAAGATAGTTTAAAAGTTGAGATATTCACCTTGCCTAAAGCAGGCGCAGTCACGATCGCACCGCGAACATTGTCAGGATAGTGCAAGACATAATCAAGCACGATCGTGCCACCTAAACTATGTCCCCAGAGGATGTAAGAGCAGCAAGCCCGTTGCGATCGAATCTGCTGAAATAAAAGATGAAGATCTTCGCGAAATTCTTGCCAACGATTGATATAGCCCCTTTGTCCCTCTGAGCGTCCGTGTCCTCGCAAATCTAGGGCATAGACCTCATACCCTTGGGGAACTAAATAGTCCACCACATTCTGAAATACGCCACTATGCGAACCCAACCCATGGACAAGAATGACGATCGCTTGGCTAATTCCTTCTGGTTGCCAGCTTTGATAGTAGAGATGGCAGCCCTCATACCCCAGTAGCGTCCCTTCCATATGTTTCATTGTAGTTCCCTCCCCTAAGGTGAGATCTGGTACTGCTTCCGATCGAAACTGCTTTTAAATCTAGGAGTTACTGAGCTTTACTGCGATTGCTCTACCCTGCGCAAATTTTCCTTGGGTAACTTAGAGAGTGTTTGAGGATTCTAGTATCTCGTATAAATTTCTACTTTTACCCCCCTTAATCCCCCCTTGCAAAAGGGGGAAACTTAAATCCCCAGTTAGAGGGGATAAATACTTCTCAAACACGCTCTTCTGACCACAAGATTAGAAATCCAGTCCTCTCCCCTACCCTGCGGGAAGTCACAAAGCGACTAGTGCAAGGGGAGGGCTAGGGTGGGGTAATTTTCTATAGCAGTCACGATCTGGATTAACGCGATCGCCTGTCCAATATTCTAAGATTCTAGAAGCTTTTTAAGTCTTGACTTCTATAGAATTCAACTCAGTATCTAGGGGTAGAGAAGTGGAAGCTTTAATTTGATTGAGAACGATATTGGTTCGCACCTTATCAACGCCGGGAATCAGCGTGATTTCCTCATTGAGAAATCGTTCTAACTCTTGGTGATCTGGCACGACGACCTTTAACAAATAGTCAAATTCACCAGTCAGGTGATGGCATTCCAATACTTCTGGTAGCCCTTGCATACGCTCGCAAAACTGACCTACACATTCTGGCTGATTGTGGCTGAGGGTAACTTGGGTAAAACAAAGGAGATCGAGTCCCAAGGCCTCACGATTTACTAGCGTTACGTATCCATCGATGCAACCACTGTCTTCTAGCTTTTTGAGCCGTTTTTGTAATCCAGGTGGTGTGAGATTTAACTGACGAGCCAATTCTGCATTACTAGTCCGACTATTCTCTTGTAAGAGTTGTAACAGCAATCTATCTCGATCGTCTAACTGCTGAAACTGCTCTGGTTGCTTCTCTGTAGGTTTGCGTTTAGGAGGCTTTTTCTTTTGCAATTGACCTCTCCAAATATAGGTTTGTAAATTGACAGTTTCTTACTTTTTATCCTAGCCGATCCTCACGGTTCAGGCAAGATACTTAGTTATTATTTAATACTTTATTGGCTATTTAAGTTTATAAAGTAAACTCAAATAGCGATTTTCGCTTAAAGAAGCCTGGGTTTGGGTTAAGGCTTTTGGAAAAAACTGCGAGAAAAGCCGCAAGAACTGCCTCACCACAACCACCCTAGGAAGCTAAATATCTCAATCGGAGTTGAGAGCCTTCTCTAGTTTTTGGCTTCCTTGAGACATGGCATAGCAAAATACCCAGTAAATCAAGCCTATAAATAAGTAAACTTCAGCGTTGCGACCAATAAAGTCAGGTTGCGATAAGATCGAACGAGAGATACCCATTAATTCTACTAAGCCTGCGATCGAGACTAGAGAAGTATCTTTAAATAAGCCAATGAACTGACCGACGATTGCAGGGATCACCGCTCGTAATGCCTGTGGCAACACAATCAAAATAATAATCAGGGGAGTGCCAAATCCTAAAGCCTTGGCTGCTTCGATTTGACCTCTCGGTACGGATTGCAGACCTCCCCGCACATTTTCGGCGAGATAGGCGGCACTAAATAGAACAAACGCTGCAATAACACGCACCACCTGATTGAGGCTCACGCCTGTCGGTAAAAACAAGGGCAGCATCACTTGAGCCATAAATAAAATGCCCACCAAAGGCAATCCGCGAATAATCTCAATGTAGAGAATGCAAAACCAGCGAATCACGGGCATCGTGCTCTGTCGTCCCAAGGCTAGCAAAACCCCTAAAGGGAAAGAAGCGACGATACTCAGTACGGCAATCAAAACTGTCAGGAGCAATCCATTCCACAGATTTACCTCTACGGGCTCGAGAATGCGAAGTCCACCCCCCACCAGCCAAAGTGCGATCGGAAGCGATAACAACCAGAGAAAGGACAGACTAAGGGAAATGAAACGAATTGCTTTAAGTCTCTGTCCCAAGCCAAACCCTACCCCAACCAAAACCGCTGTACTGAGAATCCAGAGCTTTGATGGTAATTCCACTGGAACGAGAATGGCCAATGCTACAGAAAGTGAAGCGATCGCCATGCCCACCGTGCGGCTAAATCTTCCCCAAACACCCCAAGCCAGCCCAGAGAGCGCACTAATCATTGCTAAAACAAGCCAAAGTCGCCAACCTTGCTCTAGGGGATATCGCCCTACAAAAAACAGACGAAAGTTTGCACTCACGACCGACCACTGCGCTTGGGTTGTGCACCAAACAATCAGACCTTTAGCAATCCAATAAATCAGCCCGATACAAACTATAGTCAAGAGGCTATTAAACCAATCGCTAAACAGATTCTCTTTAATCCATTGCAAGGGAGCAATCGGTTTATTGGGCGGAGGGCTAGGGAAATTTAGGCTTTGGTTTGATTCCATGTTTTTTGAATTTCTTGCAATTCTTAAAGAATTTCAGCGATCGCAGCTATCAACTTGCCACAAATCATGGCATATAAACTGTATTTCTATATAGCGTTTTTAAGCTTTTGGGTTGAGGATTTACGCTTAGTAGAGCGATCGCTTTACTCTGTGTCAAAATAGAAGTAATTGCTGGAGGCTGACTTGAATGTACCAAACAATTCGTTGGAAATCTGCCGACTTGGAGTTATTGCCAGATAACGGCAATCGCTATGAAATTATTGATGGAGAGCTATTTGTGACTCGCGCCCCTCACTGGAAACATCAAAAAGTAATTACTAAGCTGATTCAATCCTTGGGAATTTGGTCGAGTCAGAGTAAATTGGGCGAGGTCGTTACTACTCCAGGTTTGATATTTACGGAAGATGACAATGTGATTCCAGATTTGGTATGGATCAGTAGCGATCGCTTAGCCAAGGCTTTAGATGAATCTGGGCATCTTTTAGCTGCACCAGAGCTAGTGGTAGAGGTACTATCTGAAGGGAGCGATAACGAGCGACGAGACAGAGAGGTAAAACGCAAACTCTATGCAATTAGAGGCGTACAGGAATATTGGATTGTGGATTGGCGCAGACAACAAATCGAGATCTTTCGACGCGATTCCTTGCAGGATGCGTCCCGCCGCGCGGGGTTACCTTTGGTGGCGACGTTGTTTAGTAGTGATGTTTTGAGCAGTCCGTTGCTACCCAATTTCGAGCAATCTGTAGCAGAAGTTTTTAGCTGATTTGAATTCTTGTTGCGATCGCAAAATAGTAAAATAGGATTAATTTGGTAAAAAAGATGGAAATTTCAAGATTAGACAAACAAGAAATTATTAGTACTCTCACATTTGCAGATTTAGAAGTGATCGTAACCCAGATTGTGCAGCGTATAATTTCCCAAGAAGCAGCAAGTCTAATTCCAAATAAATATAGACAAGAAATTCCTTTTAACTCAACGGCTACTCCTTTCTGGCAAATCATTGTAGAAAATTCCAGTAAAGTTCCAGAAGAGATATGGGATAGTATTCCTAGTAATGCTTCTGAAAATCTAGATGCATATCTATGAAAACTGTCTTTGCTGATACAGGCTTCTGGATAGCTCTACTAAATCCTAAAGATCGATGGCATCGTAAATCTCTCACTTTGTATCAGTCGTTGGAAGCACAGCAAGTAAGAGTCATAACCAGCGAAATGGTTTTAACGGAATTGCTAAACTTCTTTTCTAAATTTCACAGTTTTGCACGTAAGGAAGTGGCACTGAGGGTGCAGCAAATGAAACAACATCCTAACGTGACAGTTATTCCTCAAAATACAAAACAGTTCGATCTTGCATTAGAGCTTTATCTCCAAAGAGAAGATAAACAATGGAGCTTGACAGATTGCTGTTCTTTTTTGATCATGAAAGAGCTAGACATCACAACAGCACTAGCCCATGACAAACATTTTATTCAAGCAGGATTTCAAAATCTACTAAATGATGAATAGAATCGACAAAAAAGAAAAAATGACAACTGTTTCCCTGTTCCTCTAACACGCAATTTTACACAAACAGTTAATCCAAGATTCCAAAGAGATTCAGCATTTGCAGAAGTGCCCTTAAAATAGTGGTGAATACAGAGTGGTGAATCTTGCCTCCTGAGGATAGCTACAATGCTGCTAAACCTTTATTTCTAGTCAAATGCACTGGTTCAATCAAAAAAATATGCAAAGAGAAATAACGCGCCGCAAGTTCATCGTGACTGCCTCCTTGGCTACGGGATTTGCCCTAGCCGTACAACCCATCTCTGCCGATGCGATCGCCACAGATGGCAAGGGATTGATCGCTGGTGCGGTGAAAATTCCCGTGCAGGGTGGGGAAATTCCTGCCTATAGAGCTATGCCTGCTGAGGGTAGCAATTTCCCCATCGTCCTCGTGATTCAAGAAATCTTTGGCGTGCACGAGCATATTCAAGATGTCACCCGTCGCCTAGCCAAACTGGGATATCTGGCGATCGCACCCGAATTGTTTGTCCGTCAAGGCGATGTCTCGAAATTGAGCAGCATCAATGAAATCCGTCCGATTGTGGCGAAAGTACCAGACGCGCAGGTAATCTCCGATCTCGATAGCACTGTAGCCTGGGCGGTAAAGTCAGCAAAGGGAAATGCCGATCGCTTAGGGATTACAGGCTTTTGCTGGGGTGGGCGCATTACTTGGCTATATGCAGCCAGCAATCCTAAGGTGAAAGCTGGCGTGGCTTGGTACGGGCGGCTTGTAGGTGATGCCACCGCATTGCAACCCAAACATCCTGTTGATATCGCATCGAGTCTGACTGTTCCCGTGCTGGGGCTCTATGGGGGCAAAGATACGGGCATTCCTCTGACTACGGTGGATCAATTTCGCGATCGCTTGAAATCTAGCCGCAGCAAATCTGAAATCATCGTCTATCCCGATGCCCCTCATGCCTTTTTTGCCGACTATCGCCCCTCTTACCGCGAGAAAGAGGCTAAAGATGGCTGGAAGCGTCTGCAAGCATGGTTTAAGCAGCATGGGGTTTAACGTGGGTGAGGTTTGGGTTTCGATGCTTTGACAGGTTCCCTTGACGGACACAGCAAAGCGGATGATTAAGTAACCTTTACGATCGCTTCAGCGATAGGATTGAAATTATCAGTCCTTAACAACCTACTATGCTTAGCTCGACCAGAGAACTTTTAGAAACAGCTAGCCGCAATTCCTACGCGATCGGAGCGTTTAATGTCTACAACCTCGAAGGGGTAAAAGCTGTTGTGGGGGCAGCAGAGGCAAATCAAAGCCCTGCTATGCTGCAAATTCATCCCAGCGCTTTAGAGTTTGGTGGGGTGGGGCTAATTGCCCTATGTTTAGAAGCGGCTCGTGCTGCCAAGGTTCCGATCGCAGTGCATCTCGACCATAGTACTAAGGCTGAAGATATTCAAGTTGCTTTAGAGGCTGGCATGACTTCGGTGATGGCAGATGGTTCCCATTTACCCTACGAGCAAAATTTAGCCTTTACCAAAGCGATGACAGAGTTAGCCCATCGTAAAGGTGCGATTGTGGAAGCTGAAATTGGTCGCATTAGTGGCACAGAGGATGGTCTCACCGTAGCGGAGAAGGAAGCGAAAATGACCGACCCCGATCAGGCGGTGGAATTTGTGAGCGCCACAAAAGTGGATGCCTTAGCTGTGACCATTGGTAACGTCCATGGTGAATATAAAAGCGAGCCAAGACTAGATTTCGATCGCCTTGCCAAAATTCGCAAACTCGTGCATGTGCCGCTGGTGCTGCATGGTGCATCTGGATTACCCGCTGAAGCGATCGACCGTTCCATTCAGCTAGGGGTCTGCAAGTTTAATGTCAATACAGAAGTGCGGCAAGCCTATATGCATAGCTTACAACAGGGGATTTGTTCGCGATCGCTAAAAGATTTGGTTGACTCGATGGGTGCAGCGATCGCGGCAATGCAAGCAGTCATTACAGAGAAGCTAGAGCTATTTGGGTCAGTACATAAGGCGCATCTGCACCTATCTCCCTATGCCGAGATGTTGGCAGCTTTGACCGTTGAGAACCATGATGCCACGGTTGGATTTGATAGAACTTCACTACCTTAAGCTAGATTGTCAGCTATCCTGTAAATAGTCGTCAAATTTGCTGGAGACCTATTTAGCTACCCATGGCTTGCCCCATTCCTGAAGATCAACAACCACTGAATGAATATATTGCGCTCAAAGAATCTTTTTTCTATCGATGGGCAACCCTAGAGCTTTGGGCGTATCTCCGCATCATTTTATGCATCTGGCTTAGTTTTTGGCTGGTAACTGCTCCTGTTGCGGCTGTGAGTTTTCCACCAGCTCGGCATCTCTGGCAATTTCTCTGTTTGGGCAGCGCAGGTTCGACGGTGGGGCTTTGTTTGCCCTTGCTACTATTGTTTTCAGGATGGGTGCATGTAAAAAATCGCCTTCAGAGCCAGAAAATTTTCTATGAGGAAACGGGCTGGTATGACGGACAACAGTGGGAAAAGCCCGAACCTGAGTTATTGAAAGATCGCCTGCTGGTTACCTACGAAGTACAGCCCGTTTTAAATAAGATTCAGAAAACAATCTTGATTCTTATAGGTTTTTTTGCAGTGAATCTGGGCATCTTACAAATTCTTTAAGGCAAATTCTTTAAGGCAAATCTTTCCTTGTTTCCTCTAGATTCCACAGGACAAGCGGGCGTTATCCTGTGGAATTTGGACTCGAGATATTGCCTAAATTTTCTCTACTGGGAATTGAAGCTCGGTAATATAGGATTCGTTATCAAGCTCGAAGCCTCCTTGAATATAGAACTCACGGTTCGGCGCGATACAGCGATAGCCGTTATTTTCGATCCAAGTCAGCAGATGCTGGTAAGACTGGTTAAGCGTACTGTAGCTTCCATGATGGATGATGCTGGCGATCGCATCGTAACCTTGGAGTTCGTAAACCTTAATGCGATCGGTTTCTGGTACGGGGCGATCGATCGCTAAAACGGCTTCGCTATCAACATCGCTCTCTTTATAGCCTGGGTCGTGCCAGATTCCCGCATCATACTCAAATTTTGTGATTCCCTTTTGGGCTAAATACACGTTGAGTTCTTGGAAAAGTTTACCAATAGCGAAATAGTTGGGCAAGACCTCACGAATGGAGGCAACGGTCATTGGTTCGATCTTTTTAATTACAACTTCGTAGTCTGACATCATATCCTCCTGTTCTATTTGTTTGAGTCTGGCTTCTACTCTGAGCAATCGCGATTGTTCTTCCTCAATGTGCTGTTGCATTTCGGCATGCTTAAGCCGCAACATTCCACGCATCTGTTCGGGTGAAATCTGTTCGTTAAGCAATCGATCGATTTGCTCTAATGAGAACCCCAAATCTTTCAATGCCAGAATGCGGTTGAGTCTGGGTAATTGACTTGCCGAGTAAAAGCGGTATCCTGTAAAGCGATCGACGGAGATCGGTTTGAGTAAACCCATCTGGTCGTAGAGGCGCAGTGCCTTGATGGACACTTGACTGAGTTTAGAAAATTCTCCGATTTTGAGCATTTTGCATACCTCCTTGCCTCTTGGTTTTAGTACACACTATCCCCTTAGGGTAGAGTCAAGAAGATTCTGTAAAGCTTTTTGTTTATGCTTCTGTTTTTACTCGTTCCAAATCATCTTCATCTTCCATGACTTCGAGATCTCGCTCGTCATCGTCTTCTTCGCTGACAACTTCCACTTCAGGTAACTGGGAAGGATATTGATAATAGTATGAAGAATAGTAGCCGTAGTGATAGCTGCTATCTGTTTTGTTGATCAGGTTAATCAGAATGCCTGCGACATTGCCACGGGAGCTAGCCAAGATTTCTAAAGCTCTGGCGATCGCAGGGCGCGTGGAACGCTCGATCGCTGCCACCAAGACTACAGTATCCACTCGCGAAGCTAAGCTTTGGGCATCAGAAACACCCACCACAGGTGGCGTATCGATCAAAACATAATCATAGGATTCGCGCCAGACCTCTAAGAGCGCACTCATTTTGTTGGACTCTAGCAAAACAATGGGATTCGGTGGAATCGGTCCTGACGTGAGAATGTGCAGCAATCCCTTGGTATCGCCCGCCTGTACGAGTTGCCGCCAAGGACGGTTGGTGGCGATCGCGGTGGATAAACCATAACGGTTATGGGTATTAGCTAACCGATGTATCATCGGCTTTCGCATGTCGGCGTCAATCAGCAATACGCTATTGCCAAACTCTGCCAAAATTGTGGACAGATTAAATATTAAAGTGCTCTTCCCTTCAGAGGGAACAGCGGAGGTAAACGCGATCGTTTTGATACTTTGATCGGAACCCAAATAACGGAGATTGAGGGCAAAGGAACTCAGTGCTTCCCTAAAAGCAGAATGGCTATAGCTAGGAAGTACTCTAGCCTTCCCTGGCGCTGCATTGAGGGAAGTAATATCTGTACGAGGGATGGCTCCAAGTAAGGGGATGTCGATCAGTTCTTTAACTTCATCAACCTCTCTGATCCTTTGATCGAAGCGCTCAAGGAGATATGCTAGACCAATACCCAAAACAATTCCTGCCAAACCACCTAGTAATAAATTGCGATTGATATCTGGAGAAATTGGGCTCGTGGGCAAAAATGGAGGTTCTAATTCCCGCCATGACGAGATCTCTTGGGCTTCGGAAATGCGTAATTCTTCTAATTTCTCGGATAGCTTTGTAAAGATAGAAGTATCCAGTGCTAATTGGCGTTGTAGCTCCGTGTATTTTTGCTGGAGTTGGGGAATTTGGGCAAAAACTGTAGAAATTTGAGATTGGGCACTGCGAATACTGTTAACTTGAGCCTGTTGTACTGCGATCGCAGTTTGAGCATCAAATAGCTGAGTTGCCAAATTTTGCTGGATCGAACTGCCACCAGCCTGCGCAGGAATTTCGGTGGAGATTCCAGTAACAGGGGCTTTATTACCCAATAACGCTTGGGCTCGGGCTTGCATCAATCGATACAACTGATCGCGCCGATCTTTGAGTCCTTGGACGCTGGGGGTGTTTTCACTAAAACGAGTGCGTTCCAATGAATAGTTGGTGACGGCTTCTTGATATTGTTTGACTAAGCTTTGATAGGTAGAATCCTGTGCCAACATTGCCGAACTGAGTGCCACATCCGTAGGTTTACCCACCTGTCGCTGTATTTCTTCATATTGGCGTTGGGTTTGAGCAATTTTGATCTGTAGATCTTGCGCTTGTTGCTCTAGGTTCTCACGCATCTTGTAAACCGAGGCAGCATAAGACTCTGGGTCAACAATATTGTAGGTTTTACGAAACTGGGTCATTGCCAAGGCTGACTTCTCCAGTTGCTTCCTGACTTCAGGTAGTTTCGCCTCGATAAACTTGATCGCATTGCTCGACTTGGTGCGACGATCCTTCAGACTATACTCTGCATAGGTTGCTGAAAGCGATTCCAGAATGTCTCTCGCTCTTTGGGGATTGGAATCGCGGTAGGTCAAGCGCAATACCATCGCATCTTTTTCGGGACGAATGGTGAGATTATTTAACACTGACTGCACCAATCCATCATCCACGGGCTTACCCGTTTTGATTTTGAGTTTGGCGATCGCTGATTCAATCAAAGGACGACTTTTAAGAATGGCGATTTCAGTGGAGAGATTGGCATCTCGCACCATCCCACCAGAGGCTGGATTATTGGTATTTGCTAAATCTGCAGCAACAGGAACGGTGGCGTTATCTATGAGTAGGGATGCTGAGGACTGATAGAGAGGCGTGCGCGTAAAGGTATAGTAGGCGGTTCCAGCAAAAACTGTTACAGAAGTGGCCAATACCACTAACCAGCGTTTACGCAAGGTGCGTATCAATCTCTTTAGTTTCAAAGAGTCATCTAGATAACCAGAGTTAAGGGGATATTCCGCCATCTCTAAACTACACCTTAAAAATTGCTGAACTAGCCTGATTGCTAGGCTTAGATTGCTTAGCTTTACTCTCAACGAAAGACGATCGAAAATCTATGAATCAGTCATTCATAAGTTATGAATTATTTGACCCACGGACTTAGTGAAAAGCTTTGTACCCATAAATACATGGCTAGAATACTACACTCGCAATATTTCGGTTAGTGAAAACTAGATCTTGTAGGATCGTTGTTTCCCCAAATCTGTTTATTTGTCTTTAAGCGATCTAACCAAAAACGTTCAACGATGCTTTAAAAACTCAACACGCAAACTCAACACCTAAGCGATCGCTAAAACAAGTTACAAAGTTGCCGCTGTCCTGTCAACATTAACTTTTGTCGTGAGTAGATTGCTTTACGATATCTACACAGCAACATTTAAATAGACAACTATAATCATATATTGTAACGTAAAGCCTATTTTTTAAATGACTTCAACGGCTCCTGCTTTATATTCCACCCTGTTTTTAACGGCTTTATTGTTTGTGGGGTTGCTATCTTTTCTGAAAAGTTCTGTCAAAGAGCGCACCACAGAGCAAATTTTAAAATCTCAAGATTTAAACGACGATCGCTTACTGCAACAGGTGAGAGATCATTTAAGAGCGCGATCGTATCAAGTGGTCAAGCTAGATCCAGCCCAAGAACTGGTCGTAATGACAGGGCTAGTAAAACCCAGTATGGCTCTTGCCCTATTGTTAGTCTGTCTGGCTGCGATCGGATTCGGCAGTTTGGGCTTGGTGCTAGGCATCTTGATCCCCGATTTAGAGAATATTTGGATGTTTTTGGTACTTGCCTCGCCGATCGCGGGGGTATTTTACTGGCGTGGGGCAGAGCGCCAAGAGGAAATTAGCTTACAACTACGTTCTGAGTCTCGTCTCTGGGTACGCGGACATAAAGACGAGCTAACGGCTTTAGCGCGATCGCTCAATCTAGAGCAATGTGAATAATCAATGGGAATTTTTTCCCCATTGCTAAAATCCCCCTAAATATCCCCATAAGGTTTTGTGACTGATAGCCTCTTTGATATCTATCTTCCTTTAATTGGCTGGACGCTAGCAGGGGTTCTCCTGCTGCGGGCTTTGCCTGAAATGGTGCCAAAACTGATGGGGCGAAGTCTTTATTGGGTGGGCGTCCCCGTGCAGGTACTGGCTTTTATGCAGCGAGCTGATTTAACCCAAACCGTTTGGTTGGTTCCAGTCATTGTAGTTAGTGCTTTGTTGGCAGGGATGATGATGGCTGGCGCGATCTGTTGGCGGTTTCCTAAAGAACAGCATGGTAGCTTTTTGCTCTCTGCCGTATTAGGAAACACAGGCTTTGTGGGTTTAGCCGTTGCACCCTACTTGGTGACAGATGCCTACTTAGGTTGGGTTGTGCTGTTTAGTCTGGCGCATAACATCATCGGTAGCTATGGCTTGGGTGTAGTGATTTCTAGCTACTATGGCGATCGGGTCAAACAGGTAAGCTGGCTTACCCATCTCAAGGCAGTCACTGTTACCCCCACACTTTGGGCGTTTGGGCTGGGAATGTGGCTTCAATGGCAGCAGATTGAATTATTGGCTCCCGTTAATCATGGTTTGCAAATGGTAGCCAAAGTGGTTGCACCCGTGGCGCTCTTGCTCGTGGGGATTCGTCTCCGACAGATGCAGAGCTGGCAAGGATTTATGGCTGCTGTACCCGCCGTCACGATCAAAGCCTTGCTGCTTCCGCTCGCGGTGGGTTTGGGTTTGACAGGGTTAGGTATCAAAGGAATGCCTTGTTTAGCTATGGTGCTAGAAGCAGGAATGCCGACAGCGCTAGCAGGCGTAATTTTGGCAGAAGAATATAATGTGGCGCATAAAGAAATCATTGTTCTGAGTATTGCGCTTAGTAGTGTAGGGGTGCTTATAACAATTCCCCTATGGCTATGGCTCTTTTAGGGATGGCGAGTACCCAAAAACCGAGATAAAAATAAAAGCAGTTCGCTCTAGACTCTCATGCACTTCTATAATGGTTTAGAGTTAACTTCTTCATAAAGATTGATACGCGATGACTACGGTTCTGCCGAATTTTTCTACACAGCTATCTGAGCAAACTAAGTCTGGGCAAGTAACAGAAAGTATTTTGTCTGCGCTTTCGCCCAATCAGCAACTCATGCCTCTGACTGCCAAGATCGATGCCCAAGATCATCTTGAAATGGGTGGTTGTGATGTGGTCGAACTAGTAAAGCGCTATGGTTCGCCACTTTATATTCTAGATGAGGTCAGTCTGCGCACAGCTTGCCAGCAATATCGGGATGCTTTTCGCGAATATTATCAAGGTAGTTCGCAGGTACTCTATGCTTCTAAAGCTTGGAACTGTTTAGCTATCTGCGCGATCGCTACCTCTGAAGGGTTAGGCATTGATGTTGTCTCGGCTGGGGAAATGTATACAGCGTTGAAGGCTGGTGTCAATCCCCAACTTCTATACCTACATGGCAATAATAAATCCGTCGATGAACTTAGCTATGCCCTCGTTTCAGGCTGTACTGTAGTCGTCGATAACTGGCTAGAACTACAAACCCTCGATCGCCTTGCCAAAGAGCAACAACTTCAGCCGCGTGTGATGTTACGCATTACCCCCGGTATTGAATGTCACACCCATGAGTACATTCAAACAGGGCATCTAGATAGTAAATTTGGTTTCGATCCCAATGAAGTCGAAGCCGTTTTGGCGTTTGTGTCAAAGTCCAGCCTGAACTGCATTGGCATTCACGCGCATATCGGCTCCCAGATTTTTGAATTACAGCCACACCAAGATATCGGTCAAGTGATGATCGGATGGTTCAAAATCGCCTCTGAAAAATATGGGATCGAGTTAGCCGAACTCAATATTGGTGGTGGTTTAGGGATTCGCTATATCGAGTCTGACGATCCACCCAGTATTGCTGAATGGGTAAAAGTGGTGAGCGCAGGCGTAACGACTGCTTGTGAGAAAGCGGGCATCCCCTTACCAAAACTGCTCAGTGAACCGGGGCGATCGCTCGTAGGCGCAGCCTGTATCACTGCCTATACGGTCGGTAGCAGCAAAACCGTACCGGATATTCGCACCTACATTACCGTGGATGGTGGCATGTCTGACAATCCCCGTCCAATTACCTACCAGTCTAAATATCGTGCTGTAATTGCCAACAACATGAGTGGTGCGTTAGAACAAACTGTAACGGTGGCTGGCAAACATTGCGAGTCTGGCGATATCTTAATTAAAGACATTCGACTACCTAAAACCGAGGCAGGTGATGTTTTGGTGGTGTTGGGAACTGGCGCATACAATTACAGTATGGCTTCAAATTACAACCGCTTACCCAAGCCTGCGGCGATCTTGGTGGCTGATGGTAGCGCAAGTTTGATCGTCCAGAGAGAAACTTGTGAAGATCTAATTCGTCAAGACTGTTTGCCTGACAGATTGAGGCTTTAGGTAGTTAAGCTAAATGTGATGGCTAAATGTGGATTAAGTTAGAGGACTATGAATGCAGTGGTTAGAGTGGTTAACCAGGATCGACACGATTGCATTCATGCAGAGGGTAATCGACGTATCGCTGGTGCTGTTGCTAGTTTATTTGATGCTAGCGCTCAGCAGCGATCGCCGTACGCTCTTAATGATTCGCGGCATCATTTTCCTGTTGCTAGCAAGCATCATCAGCAATCGCATTGGTCTAAGCTTACTTAACTTTGTATTAGACAAGCTATTGGTGGGGGCAGCCGTGGCAATGGCTGTGATTTTGCAACCAGAGTTACGTCGCTTTTTGGAAAGGTTGGGGCGAGGGGATCTGCTCTCTTTACTCCATCCTATGCAAAGCCGTCCTGCCGAAGTAGAATCTGATTCAGCGATCGATGAAATTGTAGATGCTGTCAAAGAACTATCTCAAAATCGTACGGGTGCATTAATGATCGTAGAGACAGGCGAGCCGATCGACGAGCATAACTTTTCTGTGTTAGGAGTGCGGCTCAATGCGGTTTTGTCTAAAGAACTCTTACAGACCATTTTTCAAACAACCACCTTACTCCATGATGGGGCTGTGCTCATGAGAGAAGATCGCGTAATTGCGGCGGGAGTAATTTTACCGATCTCCGATCGGGCTGCCTCCCGTGAAATTGGTACGAGACACCGTGCAGCGATGGGGATCACGGAAAGAGTCAGTTCTTGCTTTTGCATTGTCGTCTCGGAAGAAACGGGTTCGATCGCGATCGCCGAAAATGGTGGACTCGATCGCCCTGTGACCAGTGCCCGATTGCGCGAAGTCCTAGAAACAAAACTTGCTGCCTACCGTCCAGTAAACCTAGGCAGAACTGTATCGAGATTTGGCTGGCTTTGGGAAAAAATCAGCTTAAAAACATTAGTTACACGCAAATCAACTCCACGAAAATGACTGCCAAATTGCTGCAAACCCTGCCGCCTGATTTAGACCGTCAACGCTTACCCAAACATGTTGCCGTGATCATGGATGGCAATGGCAGATGGGCAAAACGACGAGGAATGCCCCGAATTGTGGGACATCGACAGGGGGTAGATGTCATCAAAGATTTGTTGCTCTGTTGTATCGATTGGGGAATTCATTCCCTCACCGTCTATGCCTTTTCTACGGAAAACTGGGGGCGACCTAGTGAAGAAGTTGACTTTTTAATGGTCTTGTTTGAGCGCATGTTACGCCAAGAACTAGAGCAAATGGGGCGTGATGGTGTCCGCATTACCTTTGTGGGCGATCTGGATCCCTTGCCAAAATCTCTGCAAGCCGAGATCCAGCGATCGATGGAAGATACGAAAAATAATCAAGCTGTTCATTTCACCGTAGCAATCAACTACGGCAGTCGGCGTGAAATTGTCAGGGTATGCCGACAATTGAGTGAGATGGTGGAAACAGGCGAACTCAAATCGGCAGAAATCGACGAGAGTCTATTTGAACAGCATCTTTATACCGCTGGCAATTACGATCCCGATCTTTTGATCCGTACCAGCGGCGAAATGCGTTTGAGTAATTTTTTACTTTGGCAGATGGCCTACACCGAAATCTACTTTACCAATACGCTTTGGCCCGATTTTAATCGCTCAGAATTTCATCGGGCTTTACTGGATTATCAAGAACGCGATCGCCGCTTTGGTAAGGTGTAAAAGTCAGAATCTAGATTTGAAGCCAACTTCTCAGAATGTTTATTACTACTGGAGCAAAGGGTTCTAGTTGCCCCTGTTGGGTTTGTGCCAGATCATCGACTAGCAACTCTAGCAATTCTTCATCCTCTAACCCTTCGTTGGGATTGATGCCGTTTTTCCATAACAATGCGTTAGACAATTGCTTACGTTTTTCGATTAGGGCGCGGTTATTTTTTTCGTGGTCTCCTAAATTTAAGACTTGAATTGTGGTTGTTGCCCGATCACTCAGCCCTTCTACCCGACCGCTAATTTTGAATCGAAGTTCTGTTTCACATTCCGTCATTAGAGGAGTTAGGGGTAAGTGTTGTGATTCATGGGCATCACCGCATTGATTAAGTGTGTTACAACTAGCAACAATATTTGAAAAGTCCAGGGTACGACTAGGATTCAGGTTTTGAGCTTCTACATGCTCATTATGGCAAGTGTTAATGTCTTGGATTTTCTGACAGCAATAGGCGCAAAGGTAAAATTGTTCTTTGAGGGAATAGTCTCGAATATCTCGACGAATATCTGTATCTAAATCGGTGTAGTGTTTGTGGGGATTTGCTCGTTTCCAAACTGTCAAACTTGGTGGTTCCAGTCCTTTGCTAATGGTTCGCATGACGCAATTCTTGTTTACGGAGTAGTAGTTTAGCCTTGACCAGTTCAAGGTGATTTTGATTTGTAGGTAGTTCTACGATTAACTCTGTGAGCAGTTGTTGAGCTTGGGATAAGTTTGAGGCTTGTATGGCATCTAGCAAATCGTTGAGCCAGATGTCAATTTTCTGGTTACGGATGCTGGTATCCATAACATCTAATAGGACAGTATTAGCATCTTGCCCATATTGCGATGGCAGTTCTTGCAATTCACCATTGGTTAAGATGTAAACCAAAACATATTTATAATCGCTGATCACCAGAGGCGAATGGGTGGTAAGTATAAATTGGCAATTGGGGAAAGTTTCGGTTAAACGTTCACATAGGCTGCGTTGCCAAGAGGGATGCAGATGTAAATCTACTTCATCAATCAAAACAATGCCATGTCCAGTTAGAGGATTATCCAGAGAAGGGTTTAGCATGGCGAGACGACGGGCAATATCACCAACAAGAGCCATTAAAGATTTTTCACCTTGGGAGAGCTGGGCTACGTTTAACGTCTTACCGTTTTTGTCAATTGCCATATGGAGGCGGGGTTTACGTCGGACTCTGAGGTTGTCCATTTGAGGCATGAAGCGGCTAATAGCGGTGCGAACTGCGGTTAATTGTCGATCTTTAGCTGAGGCTTGTAATTGTTTTAATTGTTGCCATACGTCTTGATTGATCTCAGCTAGTTGCTTCAGTTGACTCATTAAATCTTCAGAAATTCCCGATTCATTTTCAGTATCTTCCCGTTCCCGAAACCACTCAAAAAAGCGCCGAAAGTCAATGCCCTGCACGAGGGAATTGTCGTAACCATCTAGTTGCAAGAACGTATGTTTCGTTTTAATTTTGAGTGGAATATCCAGCACGCTGCGCTCGACAGGGTAAAACGCGATCAGGGGGAGGCTGGTTTGGTCGTCGTGGGTAATAGCATTACGGTAGTAATTAGCTAATCTCGTACAGTCATTAAGATGACTTGTGTATTCAGATGTACGACCTTGTCTGGCTTTGGCTAAGATCCACTCAAAAGAATCACCAATCCCATTAAGTTGGAGATAGGTTGATGGCTGATGAGCATCATAGACATCTATTTGAATAGCGCAGGCGTTGGCTGCATTGAAAATGGCATCTTCGGGAATGGGATTGCCACTGCCTTTCTCTGCACGTAACCGAGCCAAAAACCAACTGAGGGATGTAGCTAAGGCTCTCAGTATAGAGGTTTTGCCAGTTCCATTGTTACCAACAAAGATTGTGATGTTCGTAGGATTTTGCTCAGTGGGTGCTACAGGGATTTTGAGATGTTCAAATGGGCCAATATTATTTAAAATAACCCGTTTAACTTTCATGTTGATAAAGCCTCTACGATCTGCGGCAGTAACTCCACCATTGCTGAGTACTGCCTCATTAATATCTTAACGATCACTTCACCCTCTGCACTACGGAAGATTGGGATACTGGCGGAAATTGGGTTTGCGCTTTTCGAGGAAAGCCTGTTTGCCCTCTTGGGCTTCTTGGGTCATGTAGAAAAGCAATGTCGCATTACCTGCCAATTCTTGAATGCCTGCTTGACCATCACAGTCTGCATTAAAAGCAGCTTTGAGGCAGCGAATGGCTAGGGGACTCTTATCTAAAATTTCCTGCGCCCAGGCAATTCCTTCTGCTTCTAGATTTTCAACGGGTACGACCTTGTTAACTAAGCCCATGTCTAGCGCTTCTTGGGCATTGTACTGACGGCAGAGATACCAGATCTCGCGGGCTTTCTTTTGTCCGACCAGCCTTGCAAGATAGGATGCGCCAAAACCGCCATCAAAACTCCCGACCATTGGACCTGTCTGCCCAAAGATGGCATTGTCTGCGGCGATCGTTAAGTCACAGACTACATGCAAGACATGACCGCCCCCGATCGCATAGCCTGCCACAAGCGCAATCACCGGTTGGGGCATGGTGCGAATTAACCGCTGTAAATCCAGAACATTCAGTCTTGGTACGCCTGTGTCTGAGATATAGCCTGCTTCGCCTCTGATCTTTTGATCGCCACCCGCACAAAAAGCATATTTACCATCCGCCGCAGGCCCTGCACCTGTCAATAAAACTACCCCAATTTCAGTATCTTCACGGGCATCCGTAAAGGCTTGGAGCATTTCTGCGATCGTTTTAGGTCGGAAAGCATTACGCACTTGAGGACGGTTGATCGTCACCTTTGCCATGCCATCGGCTTTGTGATACAGAATGTCTTCAAATTCGGCAGCGATTTGCCAATCAGTCATGGGGATTTATCTCTTGGTATAGTAATTCGCTATTTCAGTCAGTAGGCTTAGGATGTGAAATATCAGCCTTTAATAGAATAGCGAAGAACGATGACCGCAGGCTTTAACAACGACCAAAGATATATCTCTAAAAGTGAAACTTATGGAAACTCTATTTAAGAAAATTGTTCAATGTTGAATAATGCTTCACAGAGCTTAGGGTGCTCTTAAGCATCAGTACTGGGGGATGCTTCGTATAACGCGTCAAGATGCATGCGTGCATCATCCATACTCATAGAGCGAATTACAAGGAGTGGCTCATCGGTCAAATTGCCATCTCGATCCAATAATTCTGGATGGGTAAATCGAGTGGGTTTGCGCTTGACAACATTATTGTTACGGCTTCCAGAGTCAGTTTGAGCTAATGAAATCATGCTGCGAATTAGGTTACTAATCGCTAAGAGAGAAAGCGCTGTAAAGGCAACAATGTATAAAATCTGTACCATAACTTTTTGATCCTAAATAGTTTTGCTCTAAAAGCTTTAAACGATAAATAAACGAAAATAAAAAATAGAGGGAGAGATTAAATGACTCTCAAGTTAAAAAAGTAGCAATTCATTAAAAAACTTATTTACTGATAATAACCCCTAGCTTGCCCCTCTAAGTTTGTTTAGTTTGGCGATACCGCATACCAACTGCTTGACATTCCATCAAAAGGCTGTGCCAAGGCATCATTGCTTGTACATCTATGCCAACTTGCTGACCTGTGAGATTAAATAAAGATGTAGCGCTATTCACCTCTTGTTGCGCATTTCTGACCTTTTGTAAGAGTGTTGATTGCTCGACTTCAGACATAAACTCTAGTTTTTCGCGCTCCAATAAATCTTGCGATCGCTCAAACCAGTAGCGAAAGTCTTCAAGCAAGGGTTCGAGTATTTGCTTGAGCAGGTCAGATTCGGGAATAGGAGAAGAGTTCATGGCAGTAAATCTGAGAGAAAATTTTTAATTAGTGTTGGCAGTTTGGTAATGAGCTTTTACCTTACCTTCGCTAGTTCATGAATAGGTTACCTAGCTGAGAAATTGAGCGTTGAAATTTGGCTTTTTAACTCTCTATACCATAGCACTTTGTTACTTTTCTTAACAACCCTCGGGGATCGCTCTAAAGGCTTATTTTGTAAGATTTCGAGGAGGAGATGTCTAGGATTAAATTTGCACGTTCATTCTCCAAAAACAACACAAGGGTGCAGTGTTTGTGATGCACCCTGCCGCAATTCTGTCATGCCTAAAAATTGATTTTCTTGGTTATAAACCCGCATATAAGTCGTAGTTTCCCGATCAGGGCTACCCAAGGAATTTCCATCTATTTTTTTATCTGAATCTTCTTTATCTTCCGCCAAATCTTCGGGAATTACAGAACCTGTTGGCTCGAAAGCGATCGCCTGACCTTGACACCAACGTTTAGCCTGCTCGGTTTCTAAGTAAACAGCCTTGAGGTGTTGCAGCCCCAGATCGGGAGCCAGAACCGTAAACCGATCTTGTCCTAATGCCTCAGAAATTTGCTCAAAGCTCAAACTACTGCTTAGATCGAAACCATTGCTAAAGGTGCGCTCTAAACCAGACAGAGTGCCGCCACAGCCGAGCTTTTCTCCTAAATCCCTGGCGATCGCCCGAATGTAAGTTCCCGTCCCGCATTGAATATCTAACTCCAGTTCGGGATATTCGCCCTCGCGCCATGCCAAGACCTCTATGGATTTAACCTCGACAGTTCGCATCGGTACATCAACAACTTTACCCGCCCGCGCCAGATTGTAAAGTCGTTCGCCCTCCACATGAATTGCACTAAACATGGGTGGACGTTGCTGGATCTTGCCCTGAAACAAAGGTAGTAAAGCCTCAACCTCAGCCAAGTTGATTGGCGGAAATGGTTGGGTCGCGATCGCCTCTCCTTCCATGTCATCGGTAGTGGTGACAATCCCAAATCTGACCGTAGCTCGGTAAGCTTTTCCTTCAGGCAAAAATCGTAATAGTCGGGTTGCCTGTCCTAAAGCGATCGGCAAAACACCCGTAGCCGCAGGGTCAAGCGTGCCACTATGTCCCACACGCTTTTGTTTGAATAACTTACGCACGCGACTGACGCAATCATGGGCAGTGATTCCCATCGGTTTATAGAGATTCAGAAAACCACTGTGCATAACGATCTAAAAACTAACTAAAATATAAATTAAATGCCAAGTTGGGAGATGAATAACCATGGTACTCGCAACAGCCAAACGCTACACCGTAGCCGAATATCTTGCCTTAGAAGAGCAAGCCGAATTTAAAAGTGAATTTTTGGACGGAGAAATTCTACCTATGGCAGGAGCGTCGGCAAATCATAATATTTTGACTGGCAAATTTCATGCTCGAATTCTGCTAGCCCTTGAGGACTTAGATTGCTCAGTATTTATGAGTGATATGCGTTTATGGATGCCTGACTATAATCGTTACACTTATCCAGATGTGATGGTGACTGAGGGAAATCCTATCTTTACGGATGCAAAGCAAACTGCCGTAACCAATCCCTGTTTAATTGTGGAAATTTTATCTGATTTCACAGAGGAACGCGATCGCTCCAGTAAATTTAAATATTATCGCTCTATCCCAACTTTTCGAGAATATATCTTGATCGAGCAAAACAGCTATGGTGTTGAGCAATATACCAAACAGAAGGATGGTAAGTGGCTCTTAACAGAGTATTTAGAAACCAATGCGATTCTCAAAATGGAATCCGTGAATTTTGAGATTGGTTTGCAAGATTTATACAAACGAGTAGATTTTGGTGAAATTGAAACAAAGCCCTAAGAGTTTGCGTCGTTAAACACCATTGGTTTCAGGATAAATCTGATTGGATTTAGGGAAAATTTGATTCTTGGCGACTAGATTCATTCCCAGTTTCTTCTCTTTTCAGTTTTTGCGATCGCTAGTTCTCGACAATGTATCATTCGCAAATTCAGTCAGTTTTTGAGCAGTATGAAATATTGGAAATCTTATCCCTCAGATCCCTCAGCGATCGCAACAAGCATTCTTTTAGGTTTCGTTGGACTAACAGCGATCGGCTGTTCGAGTCCCGCAATTTCAAACGTACCGCAATCAACGCCCGCCCAAAGTAGCGCGACCGTCAATACGGGTAACGGCGGAACGCATCCTGCAAGGAGTCTCGACAATGGCAAAGAGGGCAAAGCCACAGAAAAAGTTCAAGTTACCCTTGTAAACTCGGCAAACAAATCTCAAGATTTACCACTCCAAAAAGGAATGACCTATGAGGAGGCGCGGCAAATCATTCTCGCACAAGGCTGGAAACCCAACCCAAATGTTGAGAGCAACTTGAGAAGCCCTGTGGTTAAAGCCATATTCGATCGCGGATATATAGAAATCAATGATTGCTCTGGCACAGGGGAAGCCCCTTGCCGATATGAGTTTGTCAATCAAAATGGAGAATTGCTATATGTTGTCACTGCGGGACGAGATAGTTTAGTGAGAAATTGGTGGATTGAGAAAAGGTCGGATGCTTCTCAACAAAATTCTGCATCCAACTCCATTCAATCGGGACGTTATTGGATAGGAGGTACCGATCAAGGTTTAGAGATTCAAGCTGAACGCTATCGATATTATGATGAGTCTGGCATTGACAAACCGTGGAAACCTATTTCCGAACTAAAATACATCAAAGATGGCGTTGTTTTTTATGATGCAAATCATTGGTGCTTGTCTACATTGATGCCCAAAAACAGAGTATCCACTTGCACTGCCAATGGATGGATGACAAGAGAAACCTTGCCCTTCATTGGTACTCGACGGTTTAATTTTTTGGGCGGAAGTGGAACAGGTCAGTCAATTACAATCGAACAAAATGGAAATACAGTAGTCCAAATTCATGGCACGGCAGGAAGCTCAGTCATTTATAGGGGTAACTTCTCAAACCCAATTGTGTTAGAGGATGGCAGGAAGTTGCTGTTGGAAGCAGACAAGATTTATAGTCTGGGATTGGGGCAAAGTGCTCAAGATTGTAAGTCTTCAGGTTCGCCGTGCGAAGCAAAACTCTATTAGTTTAAATCTATTCGTTTAAAAAGGATTCAGTCGGTATGAATTACGGAAAGATAGCCATACTGGCGATATTTTTATCGCTTCAAGCCTGTGTAATATCTCCCATGGCATATAGCACCATGGCTTCAGAAACCTCAAAAGATCTCAGGGGCGATCGCACTGCGCGATCGGCCGTTAATGACTCGGAAGGTAAGCGATCGCCAAAGCCCACACTGCCTGAGGTCTGCTCGCCCAAAAATGACAAAGAGTCGCCAATTCAAGGATGAAATGCAACGCCTAGAGATCTTTGCGTAAAGGGACTCA
>NZ_JAZBJZ010000049.1:0-36163 GCF_036349135.1 Tumidithrix elongata BACA0141 | reverse complement strand
TAGCGAATTGATCTTGTACCCTGGAATCTCTTTCATACCTGCGATCTTCTAAGCATTCCCCTTATTGTACGGGCAATCCTTTTGTCTATCGCCTTTGGACGCATACAGAAAATTTATTTCCCGGTGAAAGGGTTGGATTGTTAATTGGCTTAACTGTATAGTTTGGAGATTCTAAGGAAAATTCAAACCAATGTAGCAACGTAGCCATAATTAACATAATTTGCACTTCTGCCAAACCCTGCCCTAAGCATAGATGTGCGCCTGCACCAAAGGGGGCAAAAGCCCCACTTTGTTTGTGTTCGCTGCGCGGTGGCTGAAAGCGATCGATATCAAAATCACAGGGATTGGGGAAAAGTTGAGGTAAGAAATGTGGCACTGTCGTGGCAAGGATCAAATGGGTTCCTTTCTCAACCCGATAGCCTTTGAATGTAAAATCAGCGATCACATGGCGTTGAATCGCAGGAGCCGCAGGGTACATACGCAGCGTTTCCATTGCCGTACCATGGAGCGCGCTCAACCCGCGCAGTTGCTCGGCAGTGGGTATTCCCTCCCGAAATAGCAGATCGACCTCCTGTTGTACTCTTGCGAGCGTGTTAGGAGACTTTAACAGCGCGTAAAGCATGAAAGAACAGGTGTTGGCAACTGTATCGATCCCTGCAAGGTAGGGGCCGACAGCCGCAGCAACCATCTCAGTTTCAGAGAATAAACGCTGCTGCTGCTTAGAGTCAGCAATCAGATCGTCGATTAAATTGGGCTTCGCATGGTTGAGGTTTCCTTTGCGATGTTTGGCGATCGCGAGCCGAGCCAGTTCGAGCGTCCTTTGTTTGGCACGTTTGTAAGAGGGTTGCCACAGGAGAAATGCTGGCCATTGTTTGACAACGGTGACATTCAACGCGGTTTGTAAGAACTTGACCACATCGCTATGATACTCAGCGGGCGAGCAATCTGCGAGCAACATGCCTAACTGCTCGCAGATCAGTTTTTGCATAAAGGGTAAGACCTGCAGGCGCTGCGGCGATCGCAAATCTGCGGTGAGATTGCCCATTAATTGAATGATTTCTGGGAAAGCATGAATAATGGCATTGCGCGAATAGCTAGGTTGTAAAAATCGCCGTTGGCGTTGGTGGGCTTCGCCTTCCAATCCAACAAGCAAGTCCTTAACGCCTAGTTCTTGAGAAAATTCCTGCCAAAATTCTTTGCTACTGAGAAACTCGGTGCCGACTTGGTTGACAAACTGGTTAGCCTCTGTTCCCGCCAGCACTGTATATTGGCGATCGGCCGCCCGAACTCGGAAAATCGGGCCAATCTCATGATATTGCTTGACAAAGAAACCGAGGCTATCCGATCCGAGTTCCAGCGCACTCCCTAAAAAAGGGATACCTTTTACCAAAGGCGGCAGTGGCGCATTGTCAACTTCGCGCGACCAAACTACAGGATCTAGCATTGTCTTTACTCCCTAAATTAACTTTAGAACAAGAACTGCGTTCGCAATACTACTCCCCAAATCGTCGGATTGCTACTGAAGTTATTGGCGTTAAACGTAGCAAACAAAGAAGGTGTCAAAGTGATATATTTCATCATCGGATACGAATAGGTTAACTCTAGATCGTACTGCGTGCCACCATCGCCATTCCCCGATACGAGAAAATTGCGCCCAGAAAGTACTTGAAATGGAATGCTAAAGGAAAGCGTACCTAAAGCGCCTTCTTTGCCAAGATCGGGAAAGGCTAAACCAAACTGGAAAGCTTGAAGGCTAATATTCCCCCCAGAGATAGCTGGGTTTACGGGTGCAATGCGGTAATTACTATAGGAATAACGCCCGAATAAGCCAAAGGATTTCGTGAGCAGCCAATCAAAGTTAAAGACCAAGTTATCCCCTGTACTGTCTTGTAAGCTACCCCCAAGTCCATCATCCACAACCCCACGCGCTGAATAAGTTAAAAAGAACGGGAAGTTCGGTTGACCGAGGGGCGAAACAGGTGGTGCTTGGTTATACGTCCGACTGTAGAGAAACCGTAAATTTGCAGAATCGCTGGGGGAATAGGTGAGTTCGGCCAGAATTTGATTGGAACCGCCAAATAAGCCGCGATTGGGATTGCTAGAGCCATCACCCCCAAAGTATTGAAATGACGCATCGTTACGGGCAAGATAGCCTGCTTTTAATAGCAATTGATCGGACATGCGCCAACTCACGATCGCACCTGCCCCTGACAAGCCACTATTCGCGATGGTGCTTTGATAGGAGTTCAGTCCCCCTGCTCCATTCAGCACAGAGGTAAAGCGATTGACATCAAATTGGCGAAAAGGGAGAATGCGGGGACCAATCTGCACCTTGACATTATCGCTGATGGGAAAGCTATAAAAGAGTTCAAATAAACCCACGCTATTTGCTGGCAAGGGCACGACAGGATTGGAATCAGCATAGGGAACTGCAAATGTACTAGAAAAACCTGCGGAAGCATAGGCACTAGCAGGTGGACTGCCATTACCCATCGCTAAAATCAGGTTGAGCGTATCGCTTCCCGTAAACGAAGAGGTAAACAAGAGATAGGTGGAATGACTGAAGGTGGTGTTGGGCTTGTCTGTCACCGTGCCAACGATTGGGCTTCCAGTCAAGGGATTACGTGCAGCAAAGCGGGCAACGGGCACGCTACCAGGAATTGGCAAGCCTTCGGCACGGATATCGCCACCAGCAAAAACACTACTTACATTAAACGAACTGAGGATGTTTAGCTTTGTGGTTGTCGAGAATTGCTGGGCTTCAAGTCGGCTCGTTTTTGCCTCTAGCGCATCAACCCTACCTCTTAATACCGAGAGTTCGGCGGCAAATTCCTCTTGAAGCTTTTTGAGTGCTGCTAGATCCTCTTGACTGACTTTGTCTGCGAGTCCCGCACTCAAAATTTCATTGATTTTATCTAAACAGGCGTTCAGTCCAGCCGCAAATTCGTAGCGCGAGATCGCTTGTCGTCCACGATAGGTGCGATCGGGATATCCTGCGATACAGCCATAACGTTCCACCAGACTTTGCAGCGCCGTAAATGCCCAATCCGTGGCTTTTATGTCAGAAAGTTGCGATACCGAAGTGACCTGTGCTGACTGTTGCTTGGGGTCAGGAGTAACAACATGGTTGGGGATATAGTTGGGGATGCGGCGGGACGCATCCTGAAAGGAATCGCTTGGCTCTAAGGAAACAGGTTGAGCGGGAAGCGCGATCGCTATGCCTTTTACATTTCGATTTACATTTCGATCGGTTTCCAAAGCAAATGCTTTAGTACCAGTATCTGCAAAGGCTGTCAACATAACAGATATGGCAACAGTGGTAAAATAAATTTTGATATTCATACAAATTCCTCACACCTTTCCAACACATTCTTAAGCTAGTTTACCTGTAAGAATCACAGAAATCACTGTTTGAGTTTACAGGAATTGGCTTCAAAATCTACGATCTCCCTAGTCTCTATTCGTTGGATGGGGATGCGTAACTTGTGTGGCGATCGCATGTTTATGGGAAACATTAAATTATTTGCACAAGAAAAAGATCTATGTTCCAAACCAAACCCAATTTTACGCTCGCGATCGCCCTAGCCATTGCATGCATAACCATTCCCGATGGACTACGAACTACAGCTTTAATGAGCTTGGCTTTGCCTGCAAATTCGTCCAGTCAGGATGCAAAAATTGTGAATAAAGCCGACAAATCTGCTGAATGCAAAGCGTTTACCACGATCGTAGACAAGGCTTCGGGAGCCCGTAACACCATGGATCCTGCCGTGGCATTGCGTTATGTCGATGACTTAAAGCAAGATTTACTCGCACTGAAGGTCGAGGATGCCCAGCTTAAATCTTTACACGAACGCTATTTGCAATTTGCTGTAGATATGGGAGGGAAGTTGGAAAGAGTAAAACGCGACCAAGCCCAAGGAGATTATGCAGCATTGATGCAAGCAATGCCCATGTTAACCGCAACAGGCAATAAAGGCATCGATTTAGAACAAGAACTCTTACAGTACTGTGGGAAGTCTTAGGAGATTTCTATCCCAATAATCATTACCCCCCAAGATCGTCATTGACTGACGTCCGAAGTTCGTTTAATTCGGCATTCATATCTCTGATCTCGCTGACATCGCGCGCGATCGTAGAGAGATATTCAACATTGCCATCTTCAGACCTATGGGCAATGATTAACTGGGAAACAGGTATTTCTGTTCCTTGCGAACTTAAAAGTGTGGTTTCACCAGCCCAAAGCCCTTGCTCGATCGCGATCGGTATCCCTCGATCGAGCAGGATCTCTTTGGAAGCGCGATCGTGGAAATCGAAAAATAGCAGTTGCGACAGATCGGTATCTAGGGGAAGATTCCGTAATTGTCGCAATTGGGAATTAACCCAAAGTAGATGCCCTTCAAGATCGGTAATGGCTATACAGTCTGGAGAAACTTCTAGAATCGCAATCAGGCGAGTTTGCTCCTGCTTTAAGCGTTCTAATTCTTTTGCTTGCTGATATCGTCGCAGCGCTTCGGTTACGGTGAGGCAAAGATCGATATCATTCCATGGTTTAGAAATATAGCGATAAAGATTGGCATGGTTAACAGTATTACCCACGGCGTCAGCATTTGCCTGCCCAGTCAGCAGAACGTTTAACGTTTTAGGATAACGAGAATGTACCTTAATTAAAAGCTCGTCTCCTTTGAGCCCCGGCATAATGTGATCGGAAATTACAAGAGGAATATCAATTCCGTCAGCATGGAGTTCATCTAGCAACGTCAAGGCTTCCAATCCATTTTGGGCTATTTCGATATTGTAGTCATCTTGGAAATTGCAAATCAGCAGATCTCTGAGGCTCAACAAAACAGCTTTCTCATCATCTACACAGACAATTGTTGGTTTTATCGTTGTTTTCATAATCTTGAGGTTCCACTCTTACATCAAAGTTGTTGCATTTTGGAATGCTCTTGCTATAAGGCTTTAAAAAATTAAGTTTTATGTGATGAAAAAATAAAGACACTAACTATTGATTTCTTTCTGACCTGCCGCCCTTAGAAATTTTATGATTTTGTGACTCCTGATTATTTATTCGCTAAAAGCTGATTTTACAACTAAGAACAATCAATAATCTCATCATAAAAGGTTACGCTAAAAGTTGACTTCACCCATCTGGTAGGATATAGAATTTTTGCAAATCTAAAAGCTGCAAATTAAAACAAGTTTTGCAATGATATAGAGCGATCCTAATTTCACTAACACTTTCACTATAGCGAGCCTTAATTGTTTGTGAATGTAGGACGGGCTTCTAACTGCAGATAAGATGCCTGCGCTACAAATTATTTACAACTCATTTAGGATTGTTATAACACTTTCATCAACGCTGTTTGAATCTGGAGGAATGCAATGAGTCGGCAAAGTCTGAGTAACAGCGATCGCATTCCTCAAATAGATGGTTATCAGGTGACTGCAACGCTTTTCTTGGGCGTTAGAACCATGGTTTACCGAGCGGTTCGGCTCGCAGATGGAGCCCCTGTGGTACTAAAAATGCCAAGAGGCGATCGCCCTGCCATTCAAGACACCTTGCGATTGCGCAACCACTACACGATCGCCAAAAAACTAAATTTGTCAGGGGTGGTTCGCCCCATCGGTCTAGAAAGTTTTGGCAATCGCTTGGTTCTGGTGATGCCAGACGAACGATCGGTTACCCTTCAAGATTACGTTGCCACAGAACCTTTAGATTTAGCTAATTTTTTGCCGATCGCCGTGCAACTCGCCGAAATTCTGGATGGACTTTATCAACATCGCGCCATCCATAGAGACATCAAGCCATCAAATATCCTGATCGATCCGACAACCCATCAAGTCAAACTTACCGATTTTGGACTGGCTTCGCTTTTGCCCCAAGAGACCCAAGCCCTGCAAACCCCAAATATTTTAGAAGGAACGTTAGCCTATCTATCGCCCGAACAAACGGGTCGGATGAATCGGGGCATTGATTATCGCACGGATTTTTATTCATTAGGGGTGACGTTCTATCAGTTGCTATGCGGACAATTACCATTCCAAAGCGACGATCCGCTGGAATTGGTCTATAGCCATTTAGCAAGATCGCCAATCCCCTTGGAATCTCCCCATATACCGAAAGTTCTCTCGGATATTGTGATGAAATTGATGGCGAAAAATGCTGAGGATCGCTATCAGAGTGCGGTTGGATTAAAAGCAGATCTGAAAATCTGTCTAGAGAAGTTTACAAAGACAGGTGCGATCGCTGATTTTGTCTTGGGACAGGTGGACGATCTAGCTCGATTTAATATCCCTCAAAAGCTGTATGGCAGGCAAGATCAAATCAAAACGCTACTGGAAGTCTTCGATCGCATCAGTCAAGGTAGCTGTGAGTTGGTGTTGGTGAGGGGCTATTCGGGGGTAGGTAAAACCAGATTGATTCATGAGTTGCTGCGATCGCTCACCCGTCAAAAGGGATATTTCATCACAGGTAAATTCGATCAGTTCAAGCGAGATATCCCCCTAGATGCCTCGATGCAGGCTTGGCGAGGGTTAATGCGCCAGTTGCTAACCGAAAGCCAAGAGCGACTCCAATATTGGCGGGAAGCATTGCTTAAGGCCTTGGGCGTAAATGCCAGAGTCATCGTTGATGTAATTCCAGAATTAGCGCTGATTATTGGGCCACAACCACCTGTTCCCGAATTAGGCGCGATCGAGACCAGAAACCGCACAATCCGAACCTTTAACCAGTTCACTCAAGTTTTCCAAAGTCCCAATCATCCCGTAGTTGTGTTTATGGATGATGTTCAATGGATAGATATTGCATCCTGTCAGTCATTTCAAGGGTTTATGCAGAACCCTGAAAATCATCATTGGCTGACGATCGCTGCCTATCGAGATAATGAGGTTAGCGCTATTCACCCCTTTATACAAGCTGTGGCAGAAATGCGCAAAGCAGGGGTACCCGTGACTGAAATTGAGCTTGAGTCCTTAGATCTAGAAGATGTGAGCAAACTAGTGGCTGAGACACTCCATACTTCCGTGGAGTCTGTGAGGCTTTTAGCAGTGCTGCTATTTGAGAAAACAGCAGGCAATCCCTTTTTCTTGACCCAGTTGCTCAAGTCGCTATACGAGGAAGGATCGATCTGGTTTGAAGTGACATCCAACCATCAAAAGACAGAGGCAAGACTCGGTGAATGGCAATGGGATTTAGATCGAATTCAGCAACAGGATATTAGCGAGAATGTGGTCGATTTGATGATTGGCAAAATCACCCAATTATCAAAGTCAACCCAGAAAATATTGCAGTTGGCTGCTTGTATTGGCAATCCCTTTAATTTGCATATGTTGGCAACTGTAAGCGAGCGCTCCCTAACTCAAACGGCCCAAGAGTTATGGGAGGCGATCCAAACGAGTTTGATCGAGCCTGTGGGAGAAGGCTATCGCTTGGCGCAATCGTTGAATGCCGAGGAAATTGCTGAGGTTCTGGCGCAAGGTGAAGCGATCGGCTATCGCTTCCTACACGATCGCATCCAGCAAGCGGCCTACTCGCTGATTGCTGAAGACCAAAAACAGAAAATTCATCTAACCATCGGTCAGCTATTATTACGCGATTCTTCAACTAAAGAACGGGAAGAACAACTATTTGAAATCGTCAATCATTTGAATATCGGCAGAGATGCGATTCTCTCCGAGATGCGTACCGCCGCACAGACCCAAGAATGGGAAAATCTCGCCACATTGAACCTTGCTGCCGGGCGTAAAGCGAAAATGGCTACAGCCTTTGGTGCGGCGATCGGCTATCTCGCGATCGGCATCGCCCTTTTACCAGATCGTGCTTGGGAATGTCATTATCCCTTGGCGTTGGCACTGCATCAAGAAATTGCGGAAGCGAGTTGTCTTAATACCGATTTTGAGCAGATGGAACAATGGGCGAATATCGTTCTACGGCATGCTAAAAGTCTTCTAGATACGATCGCAGTTCAACAAATCCTGATTATTGGCGCTAAAGCAAAAGGAGAGCTTAAAGATGCCATTCGGATTGGTTTACAGGTGCTGTATTCCCTAGGTATCGAATTTCCAGAGCAACCCACTCAGACAGATATTCGACAGGCTTTTGGAGTGACGCGATCGCTCTGTGCAAACATCCCCACTCGGAATTTGTTAGATTTGCCAGCCATGGTCGATCCGCAGGTTTTGGCAGCAATGGAAATTTTGACAGCTTTAGTGTCTGCTGCCTATGCATCGACTCCTGCCTTAATGCCATTGCTGATTTTCAAGCAAGTCGAATTATCGATCCAATATGGCAATAGTCCAGTGTCTGTGTTTGCCTATGGTGGCTATGGCTTAATCCTATGTGGCATCATTGGCGATATCGAGCGTGGTTACGAGTTTGGAGAATTGGCATTAGACCTCCTAGAGCGATTCCAACTGCCATCCTTTAAAGCTCGCGCTGAGTTTGTAGTTAACCATTTGATTAAACATTGGAAAAATGCCCTATCTCAAACCTTACCAAGTTTGCGGGAAGCCTTTCTGAGTGGGCTGGAAAACGGAAATATTGAGATCGCCTGTTTGAGCGGTATGGCCTATAGCTGTCATGCCTATTATGCGGGGAAGGAGCTCACAGAACTGGTTCAGACGATGGATATTTATCGTCAAACAATCGAGCAATACAAACATGTTCCTACCCTACTTTGTCAAGAGATTTATCAACAAACCGTACTGAATTTGTTGGGGCAGACGGATGTTCCTTATCTCCTGAATGGCACGATCCTTAACTTGGAACGATCTCTTTCGCAACTACAAGCTCATAATAATCGCGGCGGATTTTTCCAGCTACATCTCAATCAAGCTATTCTTTATTATCTCTTTGGCAAAGATCGAGAGGCTGCCCAGACCTCTAACCAAGCCGCCCAATACCTAGACAGCAATGTATCTACGTTCTTAGTTCCCATCCATTCCTTTTTTGAGGCGCTAATTCAATTAACCCAATATGCAACGGCATCCCCAGAAGAGCGTTCGACAATTCTCGCTCAAGTGCAACAACATCAGGACAAATTGCACCATTGGGCAGCGATGGCTGCCGCAAACCATCAGCACCGTTACGAATTAGTGGCAGCCGAACGATATCGGATATTGGAAAGCAAAACCGAAGCCATAGAAGCCTACGATCGCGCGATCGCCAGTGCCAAGGAAAATAAATTTATGCAAGACGAAGCCCTAGCCAACGAACTTGTGGCGAAATTTTATCTTTATTGGGGTAAACCTAAAGTTGCCGCAAGCTATATGCAAGAGGCCTATGACTGCTATTGCCGTTGGGGAGCTAAGGCAAAATTAGTCGATCTAGAAACCCGTTATCCCCAGTTACTAACGTCAATAGTTCAAAATGGAACAGCTTCAATCGGGCTTGCTTTGGAAGGGGGAACTGATGACAGCAGCGATCGCATCCAAGCTAGTTCTTCTTCCGGTAGCAGCACCTCAACCCTGCTGGATCTAAATACCGCACTTAAAGCATCGCAAGCGATCTCCCAAGAAATCCATTTAGAGAAACTGCTGGCGAAATTGATGCATGTAGTCATGGAAAATACGGGCGCACAAACTGGAACGTTAATCTTGAAATCCCATGCAGACTGGCAAATCTCAGTTCGTGTCTCTATGACTGAATCCTGCCATATGGCATCTTTGCCCCTCGAAGGTAATTTGTTGGTTCCTTTGAGTGCGATCAACTATGTCATACGAACTCAAGAAGTTGCGGTCATCGATGATGTGGCAATGCCACATCCATTTAATTCCGATCCCTATTGGTTAAACCGATCGTGCAAAAGTGTATTTTGTTGTCCCATTTTAAATCAAGGAAAGTTGATTGGGGTTTTGTATTTAGAAAATCAAATTACAGCAGGAGCTTTTACACGCGATCGCCAAGAACTGATGCAACTGATCGCCGCCCAAGCGGCAATTTCGATCGAAAACGCCCAACTTTATCAGACATTAGAACAAAAAGTAGAAGAGCGCACTCAAGAGCTATCTCAGGCACTAACTGACTTACAAACTACCCAAGCAGAACTGATTCAATCTGAGAAAATGGCAGCCCTCGGACAACTCACCGCCAGTGTTGCCCACGAGATCAACACGCCCTTGGGTGTAATTCGCTGTGCCACGGGCAATATTGTGACAGCTTTAGCGACTACTCTTCAGCAATTGCCTGCAATGATGCAACGCCTATCTCTTCCACAACAAACAGAATTTCTAGATTTGGTCAATACCGCAATTCAAAATCAAAAGCAACAGTCCCTCTCTACCCAAGAAGAACGACAACTAAGGCGGCAACTGCAAATTGAACTATCAGAACGAGGACTTAGCGATGCCGCAGGACTTGCCACTAAACTCACCCTGTTGAATGTGGGAAAGGATTTACATCTCTATCAGCGTATCCTGCAAGATCCAAACTGCTCAAACATCTTACAACTGGCTTACAGTTTGGTCATGCAACAACTAAATGCTAACAACATCCAGCATGAAGTCGATCGCGCTGCCAAGATTGTATTTGCGCTCAAAACCTACAGCCATCGCAGCGAAACAGGCGAGAAGAGTCTCACCCAAATTACTGAAAGTATCGAAGTGGGCCTGACACTGTACCAAAACCGACTGAAACAGGGAATTGAGGTTATCCGTTGCTATGCTGAAGTCCCACCGATTCTCTGCGACCCTGACGAACTTACGCAAGTATGGGTAAATTTAATCGACAATGCTATCTATGCCATGGGACAGCAGGGAACGCTAGAAGTTGTGGTAACTCAACAGGCAGATCGCGCGATCGCACAGATTATCGATTCAGGCTCGGGGATTCCTTTAGAACTGCAAGCCAAGATCTTTGAGCCGTTTGTAACCACCAAGCCTAGGGGAGAAGGCAGTGGACTAGGACTAGACATCGTGAGACAAATCGTCCAAAAGCATGATGGCGAGATTGAAGTTCAGAGTCAGCCTGGTCGAACCATGTTTTCAGTTAGTTTTCCGCTAGCCGATGCTTATAGTAACCTCAGTTCGGGATAAGAAAATCTAAAACCCTTTATCTAAGGTTATTGAATCTATAGATGCTAAATTCTCACAAATAAATCCTATTCATCCAATAAATCTGGGCGAGCACGCCCTATATTTGTCTCATATTCCTTATCCCGAATTCACGTTGACTACCCAAATCGAGCAGATGGGGGTTAGTTTTCATAGACATATTTCACGCCCAAATGTTCTGTGAGTTTCTGTAAAATGACTTCCTCTTCGTAGGGCTTGCGAATAAAATCATCACAACCCACAGCCAGAACTCTCGTGCGATCTTCTTCAAAGGCACTCGCGGTAAGTGCCAAAATCTTAATCGGAGATTGTTGCTCCTGACGTTCCCTTGCCCGAATTTGCGAAGTCGCCATATAGCCATCCATCTCAGGCATGCGCATATCCATCCAAATTAAGTGGGGTTGCCAGCTATTCCAGAGCGCGATCGCTTCCCGCCCATTTCCTGCTTCTTTGACTTCAAAGCCTAAAAGTTGTAAAAATTTAACCAAAGGTTGGCGGTTTGCCCAGAGGTCGTCCACCACTAAAATGCGGTATTTGGTTTGATAGGGAGCTAATGCGATCGCTTTGCGAGTGGGGTGCGGATTTGGGTTTTGAGATTGCTTAAATGGCACAAAAAACCTAAAAATAGAGCCACTTCCTAGTTGGCTTTCAGCCGTAAGTAAACCGCCCATTAATTCCACAAATTGACGGCTAATGGGCAAGCCTAAGCCTGTTCCCTCTTGACGAGGATCTTTTCGCTTAGACTGGATAAAAGGTTGAAATAAAGTTTCAATTTCATCAGCTTCAATCCCAGAACCTGTATCTTCTACTTCAAAAAATATTCGATCGCGATCGCTGGTCACCCTCAGGGTCACGCTTCCGGTATCGGTAAATTTGATCGCATTTCCAATCAAATTGATCAGAACTTGGGTTAACTTCCCTTTATCTGTCTCCACATATCGGGGCAGATCGTCAGAGGACTTGAGCAGTTTTAGCTGAAGACCTTTAAACTGTGCTTGACGATGAAACATGCCTTCTAGCTTATCTAGAAGTTCATATAAATCAAAACTGTCAGCCTTGAAGGTAACTTGACCCGATTCAATGCGAGCCATTTCCAAAATGTCATTGATTAAACTTAAGAGATGATTGCCACTCGTATTAATATGCTCCACTTCCTCTCTCTGCTCTCGATCGAGAGAATCATCGGCTGCCAAAAGTTGACTAAATCCCAAAATTATATTGAGAGGAGTACGCAGTTCGTGACTCATATTAGAAAGAAACGTGGTTTTAGCACGGTTTGCTGATTCGGCAGCCTCTTTCGCTGTGGTTAATTGCGCCGTGCGTTCTTCAACTCGAATTTCCAACTCTGCATTGATTTGTTTGAGCGTGCTGATGTCTCGCATGATCGTAGAGAGATGTTGGACATACCCATCCTCTGATTTATGAGCAATGATTAGCTGAGATACAGGTATTTCAGTACCTTCCAAGGTGGAAATCGTTGTTTCCCCCACCCAAATTCCTTTTTTAATGGCAGTGGGTACGCCTTGACCGAGCACGATCGCTTTAGAAGCATCAGAATTAAAATCAGAAAGTACCAACTGAGATAGGTCGCTTTCGGGAGGTAGACCGCGTAACTGTCTCAACTGAAAGTTTACCCAAAGTATGCGCCCTTCAATATTTGTGATCGCAATGAAATCTGGAGATGCTTCCAGAATCGCAATCAGGCGGGCTTGCTCTTGTTCTAATTGCTTGCGTTGGCTAATATTCTCAGCAATACCTACAATACGATAGGTATGACCTGCCTCATCTTGAACGGGGAAGCCGCGATCGCGAATCCAGTAGATCTCCCCATCAGGGCGGACAATACGATATTCCTCAACATACTTGTTTTGAACTTGGTTGGAGAATACATTTTGCATGCGATCGCGATCGTCAGGATGAATGGTTTCTAACCATTGCTGAGGATGGGCATAGGTATGCTCACAGGACATACCCCAAACCTGTTCAAAGCTAGGACTGAGATAAATTACTTTACTCCTTTGGGGATTGGTAACCCAAAAGACCTCATCAATAGTTTCTGCCAATTGTCGGAACCGTTCTTCGCTTTGGCGTAGTGTGGCTTGGGACAGTTCTAGTTCGTTATCTTGCTGATATCGGCGGAGGGCTTCTGTTACAGTGAGGCAGAGATCGGTATCGTTCCAAGGTTTAGCAATATAGCGATAGAGGCTAGCAAAGTTAACGGCATTGCCTACAGCATCAGCATTCGCTTGTCCAGTCAATAGGACATTAAGGGTTTTAGGAAAGCGAGAATGTACCCTGATTAAAAACTCATCTCCCTTGATCCCAGGCATGATGTGATCGGAAATCACGAGCGGAACATCAACACCCTCAGCACGAAGTTCGTCAAGCAATTCTAAGGCTTCCAAGCCATCCTGTGCGAGTTCGATATTATAGTCATTGTGAAAGTTTCGAGTCAATTGATCTCTCAGACTCAATAAAACGGCGCGATCGTCATCTACACAGAGAATTGTTGGTTGCATTGTTGTTTTCATGATTCGTGAGTCCCACCCTTATGTTAAATTACTACATCCACCCGTATTTATCAATTTAGCGAATAACTTGGTTCATATACTTCTTGCTCCTTACGTAATGCTCATGTCAATCAAACTTTTGTTTAACCCATAATTTATCTAAAAATCATTTCTTAAGTATTGGAATGCGAACGGTAAATTTAGTCCTGCCCACTCGGCTTTCCACCTCAATCGTCCCACTATGTTTATGGATGATTTTGCGAACGATATCTAACCCTAATCCACTACCTTCTCCAATCGGTTTTGTTGTAAAAAATGGCTCAAATATCTTCCCTTGAATATCTGGTGGAATACCACAGCCTGAGTCAATAATCTCAACCACAACGTGACGATCTTGCTTTTCCACTTGAATCTCTAATTCACCTCTATACTTCATCGCTTGGATCGCATTATGAATGAGATTTGTCCAAACTTGATTGAGTTCTTCGGGATAACAAAGAATAGGAGGAACTTCGCCGTATCTCTTGACGACCTCAATGCCCTGTTTAATCAAGTGTTGGTAAATCGTCAAAACAATATCTATACCCTCCGTAATCGATGTCAGCGTCATCGTGCCTGAGTTGTTATAGCGAGAATAACTCTTGAGGGCAAACACAATTTTGGCAGCTTGCTCGGCCGCAAAAGTAATGTTTTTTGTATTGGATTGGATTGTAGAGAGGTTATAGGCAGTTTCGATGATAAAGGAATTATTGTGTTCTTGAAGCAATGGCAATAAGGGCGTCAAATCTTGAGAAACACTCATACGGCTGAGATAATCGCCTAGGGTTTCAGCATTGGCGATCGCGTGATTCGTTAGCTCAACAGTCAGTTGGCGTCTAAGTTGACGCTCTTCGCGAAAAGAGAGAGAATGATGAGTCGCTTTTACAGTTGTGAGCAGTGATAAAAAGTCAGCCCAACGCTCGTCAGATAGCTGTTGCATCACTTGAGGTAAGTTGTGTAATGAACTGTCTAGCGCCATCGTAACGTTTTTGATCGAGGACTGAATCACCCCTAAGGGTGTATTTATTTCATGGGCGACCCCTGCCACCAATTGTCCTAAAATTGCCATCTTTTCTGATTGAATCAGCTCAGTCTGGGCGTTTTGGAGTTGCTTAAGGGTTAATTCTAGCTCTCGGTTTTTTTGCTGAATGGCTTCTTCTGACTGTTTGCGCTCTGTAATATCTGTAATCGTGCCCACATAGCCCGTGATACTGCCATCTACACCCATCTCGGCGATCGCTTGAGCGACCAGCCAAGTAATGGTTTTGTCAGGTTTCTGAAAGCGGCATTCGGTTAAAAAGGGAACTCCTGCCTGTGCTGCTTCATACCACTCCCTGGCGATGCGATCGCGCTCTTCTGGATGTAGCGCCTCGATCCAATTAGGGCCTGCTACTTCCTCTGGAGAGAGCCCCGACATCTCGCACCAACGTGAATTGACATAGAGGCAGTTCCCTGAAGTATCCGTACGAAAGACGCCCACAGGGGAAAACTCGGTCAAGGTGGCATAACGTTGCTCGCTTTCCCGCAACGCTGTTTCAGTAAGTTTGCGATCGGTAATATCTTGGGCAGTCCCGAGAATTTTAGTCACTCGATGATTTTCATCCCTCGCAAACACAACTTCCTGCGATCGCAGCCAGCGCCAAGAACCTTTTTTATGACGCATGCGAAACTCATTGCTCAAGATTTCACCATCCTTCGCCCGTTCCCAAAAGCTGGTATTGCTAATTAGCAAAGGCAAATCGTCAGGATGTAGGATGTCTGCAAAAAGGCTCGAACCATGCTGGGAAAATTCTTCAGGCTCGTAACCGAGAATATTGATGGCTTGTCGATTGGTATAGAGATTTTGATTGACAATCGGATCGTAGATATATAGAAGCTGCGGCGAACTATTGGCAACCTGCTCGATAAAGTGGTTACTTGCCTGCAATTCTGCTTCAGCTTGCTTGCGATCGCTAATATCGGTCACCGTTCCCACATAGCCAAGAAGCTCGCCATTAGAGTCAGTTTCGGGTATCACCTGAGCGTAGAACCAGATTTGAGTGCCATCGGGTCGAAGATACCTCGCTTCCCCCTTGTAAAAGCCTCCCTGCTGCATGGCTTGACTCCATTCCATCATCAGCCGACCGCGATCTTCAGGGTGCACCGCATCTACCCACCCCATTTTCATCCCTGCCTCTGCGGATCTGCCTGCCATTTCGCACCAGCGATCGTTAACATAAACGCATTCCCCCGAAGCATCAAACCGAAAAATGCCGACGGGGGCAGCCTCGGTAAGCGTGGCATAGCGACGTTCGCTCTCGCGCAGAGCAATTTCTACGCGCTTGCGCTCGGTAATGTTCATAGAGATACCAGCAGTACCAATTGCCTCGTTAGAATCATTGACGATCGGAGTTTTAATCGTCTCAATCCATAGTTCTCTTCCATCTGTAGTGATGAGACGTTCTTCTACGCGCTTTTGTTTGCCAGATTTCATAACCTCGCGATCGTCACGGCGATAAGCTTTAGCTAACTCGCGAGGCCAAATATCCAGATCGGTCAGCCCAACCAGTTGAGAAGGAGTATTGCCAGAGGTTTGGGCAAATGGCTCGTTAACTGCCAGAAAGCGCCCCTCAGCATCTTTGAGCCAAGCAATATGGGGAATGTTATTGAGGAGTGAGAGCACCTGCTGTTCGCGAATTTTAGCAAGTTCCTCACTTTTCTTGAGAGCTTGCTCGTTGCTTTTGCGATCGGTGATATCTCGGCAAATAGAGATCTGTAGGGTTTCGTCAAGCAAATCGATGCTGTTGGCACTGACTTCGACATCACAGATCGAACCGTCCTTACGACGATGGCGGGTTTCAAACTTGACGCTCTTCTTTTTGAGTTTAAATTCCTGCGTTCCTCTCTTTATCTCCTCTGGTGTCCATTTAGCATCCCAATCAATCACATTGAGCTTTGTGACTTCCTCTGGGTTGTAGCCGAGTATCTTAGCGAAACTTGGGTTAGATTCAATCACATTGCCATTTTCGTCGATCACGACAATCCCGTCAAAGGAAGCGTCAAGGAGCAGTTTACTGCGTTTCAACTCTTGTTCGAGGGCTATTTCTGCCTGTTTGCGGGCTTGGATATCTTCGACGATCACCACGAAATATTGTGGTAATCCAGAGGCGTCGCGAATCAGCGATCCAGTCAGATTAATCCACCTTAACTGCCCATCCTTGCAGACATAGCGCTTTTCGAGTGAGAGCGTGGAAACATCTCCGTCCAGAAGTTGCTGGTAATCTACTAATTCTCGTTTAAGGTCATCTATATAGGTAATCTCTTTGAAGGTTTTTTCTAAAAGTTCAGCTTCGGTATATCCAACGAGTTCGCAAAAGCGTTGGTTTGCTTGAAAGAATTGTCCAGAGAGAGAGGAGCGTACAATGCCCACAGCAGCTTGTTCAAACACAGACCGAAAACGCTGTTCGCTTTCTAAAAGTGCGATTTCTGCCTGTTTGCGATCGCTAATATCGATCTGAATGCCAGCCATTCTATGACGATTGTGTTTTGTATCGATCCTGCCCGAACTACTCAACCAGCGAACCTTACCATTGGGTAAGAGAACGCGATATTCCATTATTAACTCTGTCTGCCCTTGATAGACTTTTGCCGCAGATGCTACAATTCTGTCGAGATCGTCAGGGTGAACTGCCCTCATCCAAGTATCATAGCTAGGTTCGCAACTATTAGGCTCGTATCCCAATAAGATAAAGTTGCGATCTGACCAAAAATTTTGATTTGTTTGTAGATCCCATTCCCAAGTACCAGCCTTTGCCCCATACAGTGCTAGGGCGAGGCGTTCTTCGCTTTCGCGCAAGGCTTGTTCCGCTTGCTTGCGAGCTGTGATATCGCGAACGACGATTAGAACCTCGCGATCGCCGCAGAGTGTAATTCTGACTTCCTCGGTTTGAGCGCGATCGTCTACAATAACTTCTTGCTCGTAAATCTGGAGCGTCCCAGTTTCGATTGCCTTGGCGATCGCTTGCATTCGTCTTTGGGCCAAGTCGGGCGGTAAGCTTTGATCGACCCGCGTACCAATAAAATCACCACTCTTGCCTATTACCTTAAAGGTTTCGGTAGAGATAAAGTCCAAGTAAGTGCCATGTTCGCTCACCCGCATGACTAGATCGGGTAGGGCGCTTAGTAAAGCTTGGTTTTTTGCCTCACTTTGGCGGAGTGCCTTTTCTGTCTTCCTGCGATCGCTCAGTTCATTTTGCAGTTCTTGATTGACTTGCTCTAATTGAATGTTTTTAGATTCGAGCCGTTTGGTGAGGTTACGTAGCTCTAGGTGTACTTTTACCCTTGCTAATAGCTCTTGTGCCTGAAAGGGTTTAGAGATAAAGTCAACGGCTCCTAAAGCAAAGCCTTTGACCTTATCTACCATGTCATTCAAGGCAGTCATAAAAATAATGGGAATTTCCTTGATTTTAGGAATTTCCTTGATGCGGCGGCAGGTCTCAAACCCATCTATCCCCGGCATTAAAACATCTAGCAAGATCAGATCGATATGAGCATATTGAGCCTGCTCGATCGCTATTTCCCCATCCGTCGCAACAGAGACTTCGTACCCTAAATCTGTAAGCATTTGAGACAATACCATGAGATTATTGGGGTTATCGTCCACAATTAAGATAGTCTCACGCTCATTCTCAATGTCATGCATGGATCTTGGTAGTTCAGTAAAGGAATAAAGGCTATGGCTCAAGTTCAACGATTTGGCGATCGCCTCAATTTAAAGATTTCTCCAAATTAAGTTTCTTCATAAATAGATTAAGATTTAAATTATTTTATGCTGCTTTCTTAAAAAAGCAGCTTTTTGCGGCACAAAAGTAATCAAAAATTTATCATATCCATTTCAAGGAAAGCCCGACTTCACCCGATCGGGTGAAGTCAATGGCTTTATCTCATGTGAAGATAGGAAGCTATAAAATTTATATAAATATTGTAATAAGTAGTAATTAAATTATCCGACATGATAAATAATTTTACCCAAACAATAAATATATAAACAAGTATTACAAAGCATTTGAGGGATTGGTTGGAAATCGTCTAGAGCGCGATTTGTTCGATTTTTCCGCTTAAGTAAATTTTCTATTTCTTTGTAATTTACTCATTGTTTTCTCTAAGTGACGAGGGTCAATATTTCTATAGCAATAGTTAGAATTTTTGATAATGGATAACCATAATTGTAGAACTGATAGTTTTAAGCAGAAATCATAAATTTGGCACTTTGTTTGGAGTTATTTGACTAATTTCCAAGAAATCCATAAATTATTCATAATACCTAATCTTATTTTTTATGTTGCAAATTTATATTACAGAAGCCTTAATCACAAATTAAAACGGGTTTCCTGATGACGCTTTCTCTATTAACAGATCGAGCCTGTAAACCTATTGATCAGAGCACTCAATCTCTAATTGATAGAGAAAAGCGTGAATCTGACCATAACCCCGCGATCGCGCTATGGCTCAAAGTCAATCGTAACATGGTTCTATCGTCACTATCTACGAACACATGGGGAAGTAAGCCATGAGTCAGCAAATTCTGAGTGGCAGCGATCGCTTCCCGCAGGTTGACGGTTATCGCCTCACCGAGTCCCTATTTGAGGGGTATAGAACTCTTGTATATCGAGGTATTCGGCTTGTAGATCGGTTACCTGTGGTGGTGAAAATGTTAAGGGGCGATCGCCCCACTGTTCACGACCTATTACGGTTGCGCAACCACTATACGATTGCGAAAAACATAAACCTATCTGGAATTGTCCAACCCATTGCCTTAGAAAGTATTGACCATGGTTTAGCTCTGGTGATGCCAGACGATCGCTGCATTGCCCTGCGAGATTACTTGGCAACCAACACCCTAGCATTGGTTGATTTTTTTGCGATCGCCCTACAATTGGCAAAAGCCCTAGCAGAACTTTATCAACATCGTGTCATCCACAAAGATATCAAGCCCTCCAATATCTTGATCGATCCGACAACCCGACAGATCAAACTCACCGATTTTGGATTGGCTTCGCGATTACCCCATGAAATCCAAGAGATTCAAACCCCAAATATTTTAGAAGGAACATTAGCCTATCTATCGCCCGAACAAACAGGACGCATGAATAGAGGGATTGACTATCGCACAGATTTTTATTCATTGGGCGTAACCTTCTACGAACTCCTGAGCGGACAGCTCCCCTTTCAAAGCGATGACCCTTTGGAACTCGTCTATTGTCACTTAGCCAAATCCCCCATTCCTTTGGAATCCTCTCGCATTCCCAAGGTACTCTCGGATATCGTCATGAAACTACTGGCAAAGAATGCTGAAGACCGCTATCAGAGTGCCGTAGGCTTAAAAGCAGATTTGGAAATTTGTCGAGAGCAGTATACCCAGACTGGGGCGATCGCTGCGTTTACGTTAGGACAGGTGGACGATCTAGCCCAGTTTAACATTCCCCAAAAGCTCTATGGTAGAGAAGAGCAGGTCAAAACATTACTGGAGGTCTTCGATCGGGTCAGTCAAGGGAGTTGCGAACTAGTTTTGGTGAAAGGCTATTCGGGTGTGGGTAAAACCGCTCTCGTTAATGAAATTCTGAGGCAATTGACCTACCGTAAAGGCTATTTTACATCGGGTAAATTCGACCAATATCAACGCAATATCCCCCTAGCCGCAGTCGTAAAAGCCCATCGCGGCTTGGTGAGCCAATTACTTGCCGAATCTGAAGTCAGGCTGCAATATTGGCGCGATCGCTTTCTCGATCGCCTAGGAGTCAACGGTCAACTGATCGTCGATCTCATGCCAGAACTGGAACTGATTATTGGACGGCAACCACCTGTTGTGGAATTGGGCGCAATCGAATCGGCAAACCGTCTGATGTATACCTTCGATCGCTACGCCCAGGCTTTACAGAGTCCCAATCATCCCATTGTCCTGTTTATGGATGATGGGCAATGGGCAGATACCTCCTCCTGTCAATCATTGCAAGGATTTATGCAGAATCCCGAAAACCATCATTGGCTGATGATGGCAGCCTATCGAGAAAATGAAGTATCTCCTACCCATCCTTTTATGCAAGCGATCAAGGCAATTCGCCAAACGGGGGCAAGGATTACTGAAATTAACCTAGAACCCTTGGATTTGGAAGATGTCACCCACTTGCTTGCCGAGACGCTGCATACTTCAGCCGAGTCCGTTAATGCTCTTTCCCAGCTACTTTTAGAGAAAACCCTAGGGAATCCATTCTTTCTGAACCAATTACTCAAATCATTGCATGAGGATGGCTTGATTTGGTTCGATGCCACCTTAGCGATCGCTAGAAAACAGAAGATAGGCGGATGGAATTGGAATCTGGCACAGATTCAACAAAGGGGCATGACCGATAATGTCGTTGAATTGATGATTGGCAAGATCTGCAAATTATCGGAACCAACCCAACGGATATTGCAGTTAGCTGCTTGTATTGGCAATACGTTCGATTTGCAAACGCTAGCCACGGTTAGCGAACAGTCTCTCACTCAAACGGCACAGGAACTATGGGAAGCGATTCAAATCGGTGCGATCGCACCTGTGGGAGAAGGCTATCGCTTAGCCCAGACATTGCATGAGGATGAAATTGCTGGAGCTTTGATGCAAGGGGAGGCGATCAGCTACTGCTTCCTCCACGATCGCGTTCAACAAGCGGCTTACTCCCTAATTGCTGAAGGTGAAAAACAGGCAACCCATCTAACCATCGGGCGGCTATTGTGGCGCGACACTTCAACCGAGGCAAGGGAAGAACGAGTATTTGAAATGGTTAACCATTTGAATCTTGGCATTTCCCTAATAGAGGAACCCCAAGAGCAAGAAAACCTAGCCGCGTTAAACCTAGCCGCAGGACATAAAGCCAAAACTGCCACAGCCTATGGAACCGCACTTGACTATGCCACCACGGGAATCCAATTACTCTCCCCTACCAGTTGGCGCGATCGCTATGATTTAACGCTCCAACTCTATGGGATCGCTGCTGAAGCCGCTTACCTAACGGGCGATCTTAACCAGATGGCAAGTTGGGTAGCGATCGTCATGCAGCAGGGTCGCACAATTCTAGATCGGATCGAGGTTATCGAAATCACGATTCAAAGCTATGCAGCACAGAATCGACATCTTGAAGCACTCTCTTTGGCATTGGATACCTTAGCGCAACTCGGAGTGAGTTTGTCCAAATCACCTACTCCTCAAGAGATTCAGCAGGAATTTAGCCATGTTCGCGCAGCCTTGAGCCAACGCAGTCTAGACGAATTGCTGAATCTCCCTAGCATGAGCGATCCCTACAAGTTAGCCGCCAGCCAGATCTTAGCGAATATGAGTGGTAGTGCTTCGATCGCATTGCCAGCCCTCATACCGATTATAGTACTATGCCACCTTCGCATATCAATGGAATATGGGAACTCACCTTTTTCGGCTCACGGATATGTTGGCTATGGAATTTTAGTCGGTCTTACGCTCCAAGATAGTCAAACTGCCTATCAATTTGGTCAACTTGCCCTCCAGCTAATCGAGCGATCGCAAGCGAAGGCGATCCAAACCAAAATATTTCAATTGGTGGGAGCATATATAATCCACAGAAAATGTCATATTAGGGAAACCTTATCGTTTTTCGATCGTGCCCTTGTAAGTGGACTAGAGGATGGAGATTTAGAATTTTTGGGCTATGCCACCATGACCAAATGTCAATATCTCTATTTTCTAGGTCGAGAACTGACAGACCTCAATGAAATCATGGCGGACTACAATGACAGTCTTGCCAAATTAAACCAAGCCGCTTCCCTAAGCTGGAATCAAATCTTTCGGCAGGCAGTTTTAAATTTAATTTCCCCTAGCAATAGCCCCTGTAGTTTGACAGGAGAATTGCTGAGCGAGGAAGAATTTATAGAAGCCCATCAAGCCGCCAACGACCGACTGGGTCTGCATTACTTCTACACTCATAAACTAATCCTATGCAATCTATTTGGAGACTATGACCAAGGGTTAGAAAATGCTAAACAAGCTCAGTTGTATTTAGATGGTGCAGACGGATTTCTCAATATCCAGATTTTCCATTTTCATGATTCTCTCGTGCGGCTACAAAATTGGTCAGTAATTGTAGACGAGCAACGTACAGAATTCCTAGAGGCGATCGATGCCAATCAGGCAAAGATGCAGGTATGGGCAGAGAATGCGCCCATGAACTATCAGCATAAATGGGAGTTAGTGGAAGCTGAGAAGTGTCGAGTGCAGCAGCAGTACATGGAAGCGATGGAACTTTACGATCGCGCCATCTCTGGAGCCAAAGCCCATGGATACATCCAAGAAGAAGCCTTGGCGAACGAACTTGCTGCAAAATTCTATCTCAATTGGGATAAACCCAAGGCTGCTGTAGGCTATATGCAATCGACCTATGAGTGCTACAGCCGCTGGGGAGCTAAAGCAAAATTGGTTGACTTAGAAAATCGCTACCCTCAGTTGCTAGCGCCGATATTCCACAGTAGAAGATCCCAGACACTTGAAGCGAAAGCAGTCATGTATGAAGTTAGCGATACTAGGGACAGTCAATCTTCCTCTAGTAGCAGCACTTCAACGGGGCTAGATCTCAATACCATCCTCAAGGCATCGCAAGTACTCTCCCAAGAAATCCAGCTAGAGAAGCTGCTGGCGAAATTGATGCATATCGTCATGGAAAATACGGGGGCACAAACGGGCGCATTAATCTTGAAATCTGAGACGGACTGGAGAATTGCCATTCATTGTCGTAATGCTGAAACCTGTCATCTGGAATCCATGCCCCTTGAGGGGAGTCTGCTGATTCCCTTGAGTGCGATCCACTACGTGCAGAGAACCCAGACAGTCGTAGTTATCGACGATGTAACAATCTCCAATCCCTTCAATGCCGATCCTTACTGGCTCAACCATGCCTCTAAAAGTGTATTTTGCTTCCCCGTTTTGAACCAAGGTAAATTAATCGGGATTGTATATTTAGAAAATCAGGTGACAGCGGCAGCCTTTACACGCGATCGCCAAGAACTGATGCAACTAATCGCCACCCAAGCTGCAATTTCCATCGAAAATGCTCAACTCTATCAAACGCTAGAACAAAAAGTAAAAGAACGCACCCAAGAACTCTCCCAAGTTCTATCTAACCTCCAATCTGCGCAAACAGAGTTGATCCAAGCCGAGAAAATGGCAGCTTTAGGACAACTCACCGCCAGCGTCGCCCATGAGATCAACACACCATTAGGGGTAATTCGCAGTGCTACGGGCAATATTGTTGCGGCTTTAAATATTTCGCTTCAACAATTGCCTGCACTGATGCAGGGGCTGACATCTCATCAACAGGCCGATTTTATCGCTTTGGTGAATGCTTCACTTCAGCAACAGCAAACGTTCTCAACTAGAGAGGAGCGACAACTGCGGCGGCGATTGCAAACTGAACTCAGCGATCTGGGGATTATTGATGCCCAAGCGATCGCTTCTCAACTTGCCCTCCTACGCATAGATTCAGGGCTTGAAGCCTATCAATCCCTCCTTAAAGCTCCAAATTGCTCGAATATCCTACAACTTGCGTACAAACTGGTGCAGCAGAGCCAAAATGCTACGAGCATCCAACAGGAGGTCGATCGCGCCGCCAAGATCGTGTTTGCCCTCAAAACCTACAGCCATCGCAGTGAAACAGGGGAGAAGAGTTTCGTCAAAATTACCGATGGCATTGAGGTAGCTCTGACACTCTACCAAAATCGACTGAAACAAGGCATTGAGGTCATCCGCCGCTATGTTGAAATCCCACCAATTTTCTGCGACCCTGACGAACTCACGCAGGTATGGGTAAATTTAATTGACAATGCTATCTATGCGATGGGGCAAAAGGGTACGCTAGAAGTAGCCGTGACGCAGCGACTAAAACAGGCGATCGTGGAAATTACAGATTCTGGCTGTGGCATTCCTACAGAAATTCAAGCAAAAATCTTCGAGCCTTTTGTGACTTCCAAGCCAAGAGGTGAAGGGAGCGGATTAGGACTGGATATTGTGCGACAAATTGTCCAGAAACATGATGGTGAGATTCAGGTTAAGAGTCAGTTGGGACGAACGACCTTTAGCCTTTGCTTTCCCTTATTGATGGACTTCAAGGACAAGACGAGAGAACAACTATGAATTCACAGAGCATGGGTTCGCGCGATCGCTTTCCGCAGGTTGACGGTTACCGTCTGACTAGGGAACTTCATGCTAGCAGCAAAACCCTAGTCTACCAAGGTATTCGGCTTGAAGGTGGTCTACCTGTGGTGTTGAAACTATTGAGAAGCGATCGCCCCTCGATGCAAGACCTCCTGCGGCTTCGGAATCACTACACAATTGCCAAGAATCTGAATCTGTCAGGCATTGTGCAGCCACTGAGTTTGGAACCCTATGGCAATGGGTTTATTTTGGTCATGCCCGACGATCGCTCTATGGCACTCTCAGAATACCTTACCTCCAATTCCTTGGCTCTGCCTGATTTTTTGGCGATCGCACTTCAACTGACTGCGATTTTGGATGACCTCTATCGCCAGCGTGTCATCCATAAAGATATTAAGCCGAGTAATATCCTGATTGAGCCGACGACGAAACAGGTGAAGCTGACCGATTTTGGATTGGCTACACTGTTGCCCCACGAAACCCAAGCGATCGTCAGCGCTACTTTTATGGAGGGAACACTGGACTACATGGCTCCCGAACAGACGGGACGAATGAATCGAGGTATTGATTATCGCACCGATTTTTACGCTTTGGGTGTGACCTTTTTTGAGCTGTTAACGGGACAGTTACCTTTCCATTCAGACGATCCCTTAGAACTAGTGCATTGCCATTTGGCAAAGCCTGCACCCTTGACATGCGAATTGAAACCAGAGATTCCATTCGCGATTGGGCAGATTGTCGCAAAACTGATGGCAAAAAATGCCGAGGATCGCTACCAGAATGCATTGGGTCTGAAACATGATTTGCAAATTTGTCTAGATCGATGGCAATCAACGGGGAAGATAACAACCTTTGAGTTAGCAACGCAGGATCGAAGCGATCGCTTCATAATTCCTGAAAAACTCTATGGACGAGAAACAGAAGTATCCACTTTACTAGCTGCTTTCGATCGCGTTAGTGCAGGTGCGGCAGAAGTGATGCTGGTGGCAGGCTTTTCAGGGGTTGGCAAAACTGCGGTGGTGAATGAAGTCCATAAGCCCATCGTCAAGCAGCGGGGCTATTTCATCAAGGGCAAATTTGACCAGTTTAACCGCAATATTCCCTTTTCGGGATTTGTACAGGCTTTTCGCGACCTCATGGGGCAATTGCTAAGCGAAAGCGATCGCCAACTAGCCCTGTGGAAAGCCAAAATCCTCGAAGCGGTGGGCGAGAACGGTCAAGTCATGATTGAGGTAATTCCAGAGCTAGAAAGAATTATTGGACATCAACCTGCTGCTCTCGAATTATCAAGTAATGCGGCACAGAACCGATTTAATGCTCTGTTTCAGAAGTTTATTCAGGTTTTCACTGCCCCAGAACATCCGTTGGTAATATTCCTAGATGACTTGCAATGGGTAGATTCAGCTTCTCTGAACCTTTTGCAATTGTTGATGGAGGATGTAGGGCATCTCTTGATTTTAGGAGCTTATCGGGATAACGAAGTATCGTCAGTGCATCCCTTTATCTTGACAATCTATAGGTTGAGAAATACAGGGATAACCATAAATACGATCGCCTTGCAGCCCCTAAGTCAAAGCGATGTCAACCAATTGGTAGCGGATACCTTAAGCTGCGATCGCGCTTCCGTCAAGCCGTTAACTGAGTTGATATATCAAAAGACCCAAGGCAATCCCTTTTTTACCACCCAATTTCTCAAAGCACTGCACCAAGAAGGATTGATTCAGTTCAACGCGATCGATAAAGATAGCCAAGGGGAATGGCAATGCGATCTCAGCCAGATCAAACTCCAAAGCTTAACCGATGATGTCGTGGCGTTTATGGCGCAACAGTTACAGAAGCTTCCTCAACCTACGCAAGCCATACTTAAGCTCGCTGCCTGTATCGGGGCACAGTTCGACCTACAAACCTTAGCGATCGTATCTGAGCGATCGGAAATAGAGACCGCCAAAGCATTGTGGGCTGCACTGGCAGAGGGATCGATCGTTCCCCTCAATCAAATCTATAAGTTTTTCCAAATGGAGTCGGAAGTCCTGCGAGAAAATCCTTCTGGACTCCGAATGGAGGATTCTGGTTCCTGTACTTACCGATTCCTTCACGATCGCGTGCAGCAGGCAGCCTATTCTCTCATCCCATCATCTCAAACAGAAGCCGTACATCTGAATATCGGTCGATTGCTCTTGGCGCGCACTTCCCTTAGCGATCGCGAGCTACATCTCTTCCATATTGTAAATCAACTAAATCGCGGTGTATCTCTGATTCGCGAGCCAAGGGAGCGCGAGGAATTGGCACATCTCAACTGGCGGGCTGGGGAAAAAGCCAAGAGCGCTACTGCCTATGATGCTGCCATGAATTATCTCGATACGGGGTTACAGCTTTTATCGTCGAAATCTTGGCAAAACCAGTATGCGCTCAGTTTGGGATTGCACCAATTGACCGTCGAAGTCGCCTATCTTGCCAATGCTTACGATCGGATGGCAGCACTGATGGCGATCGGCCTGCAAAACGCTAGGAATCACTTGGATCGGGCGAAATTCTACGAAATTCAGATTCTGGCATTCGTGGCGCAAAAACAAGCAAAAGCTGCGGTGGACTACGCACGCAAGATTCTACCCGTCTTTGGCGTGCGCTTTCCCAAAAATCTATCCAAGCGACGAATCATTCTAGAGTTCTTGGCTACGCTCTATCGCATGGCTGGCAAAACTCCTAAGGATTTGCTCAAACTGCCTACCATGTCTGACCCTTACAAGTTAGCAGCCTGTAACCTGTTCAATGTCCTCGGTGCGGCAACTGCAAGTGCAATGCCAGAAATCCTGCCATTTATGACATTCATTGGCATCTCGCTCTATCTGCGTTATGGCAATATTCCCAAATCATCGATGGCCTATACGATCTATGCTTTTTTACTCTGCGAAAAGCTCGGGCGTATCGATCGCGGGTATGCCATTGGTAAAGCCGCGATCGCCCTATGCCACCAGACTGACTCAAAAGAAGCTTTGGCTCCCACCCTATTTCTCTGGCAGCGGTTTATTGCCTATCGCAAGGAATCCCTACGCGAGCTACTGCCTTTACTATTGGAAGCCTATCAGGTGAGTTTGGAAGTTGGGGATATCGAATATGCTGCCTATAGTCTCTGCGTTTATTTTACTCAAGCCTTTTGGACGGGTCAAAATCTCATGGATTTACAACAGGAAGCGATCGCTTCCCGTTCTAGTTTGCATAAACTCCAGCAACGCTCGATGATCGATATGCACGCGCTCAACTGCCAAGGACTAGAAAATCTCACAACAGAAACTGAGGATGCTTGCCAACTGGTCGGTCAGTTTTTTGATGAAACCGCGCTCGCATCGGAAGATCGGCAGATGCAGGTTTATACAAGTTTCCGCAAACTCCATCTGGCATTCTTGTTCGAGCGCTACGATCTGGCATTAGAACAAATTGCGATCGTCGAGCCACATCTGGACATCCTTGAAGGAACCTTTATCAAAACGCTTCTCTATTTTTATGACGCTTTGGTCAGGTTGGCGTTATACCCGAATCTGAACAAAGCTCGGCAAAAAGAATATCTAGCAAAAGTCAAGACCGATCGCAAACATCTCACAAAGCTGGCGAAATCGGCTCCCATGAATTATCAGCACAAGCTGTTTTTGGTGGAAGCGGAAAGCCTGCGTATCTTAGAGAAATTAAGCCAAGCAGGAGAACTTTACGATCGCGCGATCGCGGGGGCAAAGGCAAATAGTTACACCCAAGAAGAGGCACTTGCCAACGAACTGGCAGCGAAGTTTTACCTCAATCTTGGGAGAGAAAAAATCGCTCAAGTTTATATGGTCGAGGCCTATTATTGCTATATCCGTTGGGGAGCAACTGCCAAAGTTCGCGATTTAGCCAATCGTTATCCACAACTACTCGCTTCCGTTCTCCAACAGATTCCTTCCTCTGACCCTCTCCTGAGATTTTCTAGCATCACCTCCAGTAGCGATCTTGCTGCCCTAGATTTAGCCACGCTCCTTAAAGCCTCTCAATTGATTTCTGGTGAAATCGAACTTGATAAGCTCTTAGAAACGCTCCTCAATATCGCGATCGCTAACGCGGGTGCAGATAAATGCGTCCTATTGCTGCGAGTAGAACAGGAATTACAAATCGCGGCTTTAGTAGAATCTGGACAGAAACCGCAAATCTTATCCTCACCGATATCTCTAGAATCAAGTGAAGATGTAACAATTAGTTTGGTCAATCAGGTCAAGCGTAGTTTAGAGCCGTTAGTTGTGAATGATGCGCGGGAAGATGTTCAGTTTGCAGGCGATCGCTACATCACTCAACATCAGCCCAAAAGTATTCTCTGTACGCCCATTCTCAAGCAAGGGCAAGTGCTGGGGGTTTTATATCTAGAAAATAGTTTGACCGTGGGGGCGTTTACAAGCGATCGCCTTGAAGTCTTAAATCTAATTTGCTCCCAAGCTGCGATTTCTATAGAAAATGCCCGACTCTATCAAACGCTGCAACAGAGTGAAAATAAGTTTCGAGCCTTTGTGGAAAATGTCAACGACATCATTTATGCCGTTACACTAGAGGGAACCTTTAGCTATCTATCTCCCCAGTTTAAAGACATGCTGGGCTACGATGTTAGCGAATTTTTGAATCAGTCTTTTGGTGAATTAACCCATCTAGATGATATCCCTGCCATAATAGCCTCGAACCAAAAGCTCTTTGAAACTGGACAGAAACAATCTGGGCTGGAGTTTCGGGTCAAACATAAGAATAGTGAATGGGTATGGATTACTTGTAATAATGCCCCGATCTTTGATGACCAAGGTAGTGTGGTTGGGTTGCGTGGCATTGCGCGAGATATTAGCGATCGCAAACATTTGGAGAAGGAACAGGCTCGTCTACTCGCGATCCTAGAAGCCTCTTCTGATTTCATTGGCACTGCCAATCCTGATGGGCAAACTACTTGGATGAACAGCGCGTTTCGCCGTCTGTATAACCTGACTCCAGAGACCAATCTAGCTGACTATCGCATCGTAGACTTGCATCCTCAATGGACTTTAGATCTTTTACAACAAGAGGGGATTCCGCAGGCGATGCAATACGGTTACTGGGTGGGTGAGACGGCTTTACTAACCCCTGACAAGCGAGAAATTCCTATATCCCAAATGGTGATGTCGCACAAGTCCCCAGATGGAACCTTGGAATATTTATCCATCATTATTCGAGACATTAGCGATCGCAAACAAGCAGAAGTAGCCCTACGCGAATCTCAACTGTTCCTCCAAACTGTAATTGACACTTTCCCCCTTGTCGTATTTTGGAAAGATCGACAGTCTGTCTATTTAGGTTGCAACCTAAAATCTGCGATCGCTTGCGGTTTAGACTCCCCCGCAGACATTATCGGCAAGACCGACTACGATATGCCTTGGGCTGAAACCGAAGCCGATACCTATCGTGCTACCGATCGTAAAGTCATGGACTCTGGCGAAGCTAAACTTGGCATTATCGAGACTCAAGTGCGTGCGGATGGCTCAAAGATCTGGATTGAAACCAACAAATTGCCTTTATATAACCTTAATGGTGAGGCGATCGGAATACTGGGGACTTATCAAAATATTACCGATCGCAAAAAAGCTGAAGAGGATGTGCGAGATAGCGAAGAACGCCTCCGTCTAGCACTAATGGCTGCGAATCAAGGACTATACGATCTCAATCTGCAAACTGGCGAAGCGATTGTCAGCCCTGAATATGCCACCATGCTGGGGTACGATTCAGCCGAATTTCATGAAACAAATGCCAAGTGGATCGAATGGCTGCACCCAGACGATCTAGAGCGAGTTGCTGGTACTTATCAAGCATATGTGAATAGAGAAATTGCAGATTATGTAGTGGAATTTCGGCAACGCACCAAAAACGGTGACTGGAAATGGATTCTCTCGCTAGGCAAAATTGTCGAATGGGATGAACTTGGGCAACCCTTACGGATGTTGGGGACTCATACAGACATTAGCGATCGCAAAGCTGCGGAAGCACTGCTCCAACAACAGGCACAACAGCTCGAAGAATATACCCAGACTCTAGAACATAGAGTGGAAGAACGCACCCAAGAACTGTCACAGGCATTATCCAATCTTCAATCTACGCAAGCAGAACTGATTCAATCCGAAAAGATGGCAGCCTTGGGACAGCTTACTGCTAGTGTCGCCCACGAGATCAACACGCCTCTAGGCGTGATTCGTGCAGCTACGGGCAATATCGTTGCAGCAAGCAGTGTCTCTCTTCAGCAACTGCCCCAACTCATGCAAACCCTGACTCGTCAACAACAGGAAGAGTTCCTAAGTTTGGTGGATGCCGCCCTTCAAAAAACTCAGCCTCTATCTACCAAAGAAGAGCGACAACTGCGGCGACAACTGCAAAGCGTGCTAACCACCCAAGGTATTGCCGATGCTGCTGGCATCGCGAATCAACTCAGTCAGATGCAACTGGGTTCCGATCTGTACCTTTATCAATCCATTCTGCAAGACCCAAACTGTTACGACATTTTACAGGTAGCTTACAAGCTAGTATTACAACATCAGAGTACCCGCAGCATTCAACAGGAAGTAGACCGCGCCGCTAAGATCGTGTTTGCTCTCAAAGCCTATAGCCATCAAAGTCAAAACAATGAGAAGAGTCTTGCCAAAATTAGCGATGGCATTGAAGTTGCCTTAACGCTTTACCACAATCGCCTCAAACAGGGAATTGAGGTGATCCGCAATTATCAAGAAGTTCCCGATATTTTGTGCGACCCAGATGAACTCACGCAAGTCTGGGTAAATTTAATTGACAACGCCATCTACGCTATGGGGCAAGTGGGTACGCTAAAAATTTCTATAGCACAGCAAGCAGACTTTGTCGTTGTTGAAATTACAGATTCTGGCGGAGGAATTCCCGATGAAATATTACCTCGACTTTTTGAGCCATTTTTTACGACAAAGCCGAGAGGTGAAGGCAGTGGACTAGGACTAGATATTGTGCGGCAAATTGTTCGAAAACATGGAGGCGAGATTCAAGCACGCAGCCAAATGGGACAAACTACCTTTCGGGTGGTACTACCTTACGAATACCTGTAACAACTATCAAAAATCTGTCAACTTTAAGCGCGACTTTGGAAACAACTGATGAGCAAACCAACAATCCTCTGTGTTGATGACGAACGCAATGTTCTCCTCACCCTTAGAACTCAATTAATGCGTTACTTCCCTGACTTCACGGTTGAAATTGCCGAAAGTGCGGAGGAAGCCTTGGAGGTTGTTGAAAATCTATTAGCCGATGGGCTAGAGCTACCCCTCGCGATCGCGGATCAGATCATGCCGGGTATGAAAGGCGATCGGTTCTTGATCGAACTTCACGATCGCCATCCAGAAACTCTGAAGATCATGCTGACGGGGCAAGCCAGCGCCAAAGATGTTGGCAATGCGGTCAATCGAGGCAATCTCTATCGTTTCATGGCAAAACCTTGGAATGAAACCGATTTAAAACTAACTATAACCGAAGCTTTGCGCAGCTATCAGCAAAATCAGGAAAACGCTCGGCAACGTTTGGAAATCGAACAAGCCAAGTTGGAGCTTGAAGCGTTGAATGCCCGCTTAGAAAACCAAGTGCAGGAAAATATCCAACAACTAAAACTGTTTGTCGAGCATACTCCTGTTGCTGTAGCTATGTTCGATCGCAACATGCACTATCTCCTTACCTCTCGTCAGTGGAAAGAGGATTACAACCTAGGGGATCGAGAAATCATTGGGCGATCGCACTACGATGTTTTCCCAGAAATTCCCGATCGCTGGCGAGAGATTCATCAACGCTGTTTAGGGGGAGCGATCGAACGATGTGAAGAGGATTACTTCATTCGCAGCGATGGTTCTATAACTTGGACACAATGGGAGATTCATCCTTGGTACGCTGATGCCAACAAGATTGGTGGGATTATCATGTTTACCCAAGTTATTACCAATCGCAAATTAGCAGAAATAGCCTTACGCGAAAGCGAAGCCAGTCTGGCTATGGCTCAGAGACTTGCTCATATTGGCAATTGGGAATTCAATCTGCAAACTCAAGAAATCACCTGGTCAGAAGAGATTTATCACATGTTTGGGCTAGATCCTACCCAACCTGTGCCACCCTATGCTGAGTATATCGAGAAAATTCATCCAGACGATTGCCCTACATTGCTCCGACATATAGAAGAAGCTGCAGTCAACGGTACGCCCTACACCATTGACTATCGAGCTATCTTTAAGGATGGCTCCATTCGCTATCACGAAGGTCGTGGAGAAGCAATCCGAGATAGCCAAGGGCAAATCGTAAAACTACAAGGCACTGCATTAGATATCACAGACCGTAAAAGTGCCGAGATTGCCCTGCGGGAAAGCGAACTACGGTTTCGAGGCATTTTCGACCAGATGTTTCAGTTCGTAGGTTTATTGTCTCCCACTGGTAAGCTTTTAGAGATCAATCAGCAAGCATTGCAGTTTACCGGGTTGAGTCGAGATGAATTTCTTAGTTATGATTTTTGGGAAGTTCCTGCTTGGCACACACCTGAAGCCGTTGAATTTGTGAGAAATGCCGTTGTTAGTGCTGGTCGCGGAGAATTTGTGCGCGGTGAAGTGGAAGCATGTGGGGTAGAGAATTATTCGATCGCGATCGACTTTTCCTTGCGTCCAGTTATGGATGAGGCAGGTAAGGTCGTATTACTGATCGCGGAGGGACGAGATATCACTGAGCGCAAGCATGAGGAACTAGCTCTACAAAGCCTGTTGCATGGAACCGCCTCAATAACTGGCAAAGAATTTTTTCCCGAACTCGTCAGACAAATTGCGATCGCGCTGGATGTATCTTATGTTTATCTTGACAGACGAGTGGGAGAAAATCTAGAGACACTTGCTTGGTATGCCGAAGGTCAGCTTCAGCCCAATTTAGTCTACAAAATCGCCCATACTCCCTGTGAGTTAGTGCTTCGAGAAGGTGTCTACTCCTGCTCAGAGGTGAAACTGTTTTTTCCACTTAATGAGAATTTTGTGGGATTGGAAGTTGATAGTTATTTTGGAGTAGCATTGCAAAATGCTGCGGGTGAAAAGATCGGGGTGCTTTGCGTGCTGGGTCGCCAACCATTACTCAATCAAAAACGAGCGGAACTTTTACTGCGGATTTTTGGGGCTCGTGCAGTCGCCGAAATGGAGCGCCTGCAAGTTCTCGAAGATTTACAAAATCTGAATCTGGAACTCGATCGACGCGTTCGGGAACGAACCCAAGAATTATTACAATCACGTAACTTTCTCGAAGCGATTGTTGAAAATATTCCACTATCCCTATTCGTCAAAAGCGGCAAAGAAGAAAGATTTGGCGAAATAATGCTATGGAATAATACCTGCGAACTTATGTTTGGTTGTAGCAAAGAGCGAGCAATCGGTAAGTCAGTTAAAGACTTTTTCTCAAAAGAGGAAGCTGATGTCTTTCTTGAGAGCGATCGTTTATGCTTTGAACTGGAGACAATCGAGGATATACCTGAAGAGTCGATCGATTTCCCGGAACTCGGCACAAGAATTTTGCATACTATCAAAGTTCCGATGTTCGACGAACAAGGCAGCCCTGATTATTTGATCTGTATTTCTGAAGATATTACCGATCGCAAACAAGTAGAACAAAACCTCCTAGCTGAGAGATTGCGTTTGCAAATTGCCCTAGAAGCCTCTGAAATGGGTACTTGGGAGTCCAATATGGAGACAGGCTATTGGTCAGAACGGACAGAAGCAATTTTTGGTTTTGCCCCAGGTACTTTCCCCGGCGATCGCGAGGCTTTTCTAAAATTGGTTTATGCCGAAGACCAAGCTCGAGTATTTAGCGCCCTTGCGCATAGTTTTACCACCCAATCTCCCTACAAAATCGAATATCGAATTAACCACCCCCATGGAGAGATTCGTTGGGTGTCTGTGAATGGGAAAGTAGCACAGAATGAGGACGGCACTGGCTGGCGGATCGTTGGCGTAGCGCTTGACATTACAGAGCGAAAACGAGCGGAGGAATCCATTCGCTTAAGCCAAGAACAATTGAAACTAGCTCTTGAAGGCTCAGGTGATGGCTTGTGGGATTGGAATATTGTAACGGGTGAAGCCTATCTGAGTCCGCGTTGGCTGGGAATGTTGGGTTACGAGGTCGACGAACTTCTAGGTCATATCGATACTTGGAGTCAAATGCTCCATCCTGACGATCTGCCCCAATTGATGGCGATGCTCAACGCTCACCTACTAGACAGTTCTGTTCCCTATCAGGTTGAACATCGCGCCCTTTCTAAAGATGGAACATGGAAATGGATAGCGAACTTCGGCAAAGTAGTTGCCCGAGATGCCGATGGCAAACCTTTGCGCATGGTTGGTTTGCAGAGAGATATCAGCGATCGCAAACAAGCCGAGCTTATGTTACAGCGACAGCTAACAGCCGTTGAGGCATCCCTGGATGGCATTGCGATCCTCCAGAACGACAACTACATTTACATAAATGAAGCTCATGCCCAAATCTTTGGCTACGACTCACCCGCAGAGTTGCTTACCAAAACTTGGCGCGAGCTGTATACGCTTGAAGAGATCCGCAAGTTTGAACGAGATGTATTTCCAGTCTTGATGGAGCAAAAACACTGGCGTGGCGAAGCGATGGCAAAGCGCAAAGATGGCACAACCTTTGATGAAGAGCTGTCACTGGTTATTTCAGAGAATGGCGATTTGATCTGTGTTTGTCGTGACATCAGCGATCGCAAAGCTGCCGAAACACAACTCCAACAGCAAGCGAAACAACTCGAAGAGTATGCCCAAACCCTAGAGCAGAGAGTAGAAGAACGCACTCTAGAACTTTCGCAGGCTTTATCCAATCTTCAATCCACGCAAGCAGGACTGATTCATTCCGAAAAGATGGCAGCCTTAGGGCAACTCACTGCCAGTGTCGCCCACGAGATCAACACACCTCTGGGAGTAATTCGCGCTGCTACAGGCAATATCATTGCAGCAAGCAGTATCTCCCTTCAGCAATTGCCTCAACTCATGCAAAGCTTGACTCCTCAACAACAGGAGGAGTTCCTGAGTTTAGTAAATGCCGCCCTTCAGAAAACCCAGCCTCTATCTACCAGAGAAGAGCGACAACTGCGACGACAATTGCAAAGCGAACTAGCCACCCAAGGTATTGCTGATGCTAGTAGTATCGCGAATCAACTCAGTCAGATGCAATTGGGTTCCGATCTGCACCTTTATCAATCCATTCTGCAAGCCCCGAACTGTTACGACATTTTACAGGTAGCTTACAAACTAGGGCCAATTCAAGGATGAAATGCAACGGGGTCTGATGAAGCAAAGAATACTTC
>NZ_JAZBJZ010000048.1:0-36961 GCF_036349135.1 Tumidithrix elongata BACA0141 | reverse complement strand
ACTCAACGCTGATGCCTTTTCTAATGCTCTCAATCTTTTGTCCTGTACTTAGGCGTTGTGCAGATTTTTTGCTTTCATCCGCCAACTTACGAATTTCACCCGCAACTACAGCAAAGCCTTTACCGCTCTCACCCGCACGGGCAGCTTCTACGGCGGCGTTTAGCGCTAGCATGTTGGTTTGGTTTGCGATGTCTGCCACCAAGGAAGTTACACCCGAAATCTGTCCAGTCTGCTCGCTCAAACTCATAATCTGCTCGGCAATGCCTCGCACCTTATCTTTGAGGTTATTTAGACCTTCCGTGGTACGTTCTACTGCCTTTAGTCCATCCTCGGTAACGCCAAGGGCGTTACGGGCTGCTTCGGCAGAGGCATCGGCTTGTTCGGCGGCGCGTCTTGATGAAACGCCCAACTCTTCGATCGTGGTGGTGGTTTCGTTCACTGAGGTTGCCTGTTGAGACACGTTGCGCTCTTGCTGTTCGATCGTGGTGGCAATTTCAGAGGAAGTAAAGGTCACACCCTTAGAGGCATCGCCAATAACATTGACGGTTTTAGACAGGTTGGCAGCAGTCCAAAAGGTGTTACCTACCGCGATCGCTGTCCCCAACAAAGTCACAGCTAGCAGCAGGATGTCGAGGGCTTGCTCGTCTGCGGTTGATTTTTTAATTGCAGCGTCATTGATTTTCAGAATTTCTTTCCGCGCTTTGTCAATATCCGCCAGACGCAGGTCTTTAGTGGCTACGAGTGCTTCTGGAATTTTGCCTTGATCGATCAAACTAAACACATTGGCACTGATTTTCTGAAGTTCTGCACCATCTGCTTTGAGAATGTTTAGCTTGTCTTGAACGTAGCTGGTAGGCAGGGTAGCCAAGGCTTTTTCTGACTCTTGAAATACATCAACCCCTTCTTGGAAAGAGGTTCGATAACTGTTGTCTTTAGGGAATAAAACATTACCGCGTACATTTCGTACCATTCGGGATGCACCTAACACGGATTCATTCACGTAGAGTGTTACATCCGAAAGCTGGTCAGTTTGTTTTCCGATCTCGTTCTTTTTGATCTGACCAAATAGGTTTACGCCAGACACAAGCACCAGCAGTGCAATAGGAATGGAGTAAGAGATCAGGAGGCGCGTTCTCAGACTTTGCTTCTTGGCGTTTACATTCTTTAACATTTGTTTAGTTCCTATGGATGTTCTTAAATTGGATGATTTTTGATTTTGGCTGAGGTCGTAGTTCCCAGCCACGCTAGACTTTTACACTTCCATGTCCACGACTAATCCCCCTTGTGTCATCATTTTGGGCAAGTCTAAAACCCCCAGCACGCGATCGAAGACTGGAAGAATTCCCTTCAAGAAAGACTGGTTGCTTCCCTGTGTTGCCATGGGAACGGGCTTGATTTCCGAAGGCTCGACATACATGACATCCGCCACCTCATCGACGGGCAGACCCGCGATCACATCATCGACTTGGATGACCACCGTCTGCGAACCAATTTTGACGGGCATATTAGGCAGCTTTAACAAACCGCGAATATCAACCAGCGTCACAATTTCCCCCCGTAAGTTCATGTTGCCGACAATATGATTGGGACAGCAGGGAATCTGCGTAAGGTTGCGGATACTGGTGAACTCTTGCACCGATTTTAGATCGATGCCAAAATACTCTCCTCCCAGATTCACTACTGCCAAGGGATATAACCCTGTTGCATCATTTAGATTCTCTAAGGGGAGACGTAAATTTTCCGCTCTTTGCCAAAAGATTTCCCGTTCCCGATCTGTGATATAGGGGCAATAGCGATCGTAAAAGCTACCAAATGTGAGTAAGAGGGATGATGGATCTTCGACAGATTTCTCCTGGGCAGGAATATCCTCTTTGCGATCTTGATTTACCATCTCTTCCCAAATGGAGCGATCGCTATCACCAAGACTATTGATAAATTCTGACTGAAGCACATCCTCTTGAGTCTGATTCTCTTGAAGGCTCTCTTGAGTCTGATTCTCTTGAATCTGGCTTTCTTGAGTTTGGCTCGGTTGAACTTCGCTTTCCCAAATCATTGCTGCCACGCGATCGGGCTGGCGAATCAAGGTTTCAGGATCGAGCAACACGATCAGTTCTGACTCTCGTTTGGCAATGCCCGCGATGAAGGCTGGATTAATATTATTGGTGCGTCCATAATCCAATTGTGGTTGAATTGCCGAGCCCTCAATCGTTTCCAATTCCTGCACGAGATCGACCACCATCCCAATCTGCAAGCCGCGCCAATCGAGTACGACGATTTGATCGCTGAGCTGACAGGACACCGCAGAAAGCCCTAGGCGTAACCCTAAGTGCATCACAGGCAGTACCTGTCCGCGCAGATTGAGCATGCCAAGAATATCGGTGGGAGCCTCGGGCACAGTCTCAAGCTCTGCTAGAGGGAAGATCTCTTTGACAAGTTGGGCATCGATACCGTACTGCGAGTTACCCTGATTAAAGATGAGATAAGGTTTAGAATCCATATTGATTTAGGCGGCGATCGCAAGTTAATAAATTCAACTGTCAAAACTGAACTCGGTGCGGTATGCTTTAAGCTTGAATATAGGAGTCAATTATTGCTAGCAATTTCTCAGGCTCCACAGGTTTATATAAATATTGATTGGAACCAGCAATAAATCCTTGACATTTATCGATGATGTTATCTTTGGCAGTGAGCATGATGATTGGCAAATTCTTAAACTTGGGAATTCCGCGCAGAGTTTTACAGAACTTCAATCCATCAATGTCTGGCATCGTGACATCAAGTAACAAGACCTCTACAGGATTGGTATTGAGTAGATTTAAAGCATCGGTGGCATTATTGGCTAGCATGACCTCATAGCGATCTTTGAGAATGCGCTTGATGGTAGTTTGTACGATCGGACTATCGTCTACACTCAAAATCAAGGGACGCTTGCTCGTCTCTACTGGCGTTGATACGGGAGTTGAGATAGGAGTTAATACGGGAGTTGATACGGGTACTGATGCCGCAGGGGGCTTGCTATTTGTATTGCCTTGCGAGGGACTAAAAGTAATCCAGCCACTCAAGACATAAGATTGACCTAGCTTTAGAGGGTCTTGATCGAGATTCTCGGCAATCTCACGTAGCGATCGCTTTCCATCGACTTGCTGCTGTAGCTTATAGCGTACAGTGAGATCTAAGTGAGTTAATAAACTATCTTCCTTTAAATGAGGAATCGCATCGACCGATGGAATCTGGGTTAATGACCGCCAAGTTTTCTGACGATGTTCGAGTTCATGCCTTAGATGCGGCCAGTCAAGTCCTCGATTCGACTCTGCCAGCGTCAAATCAAAGGTAACTTTCTCATCTAAATGATACGCACCAGCATAGGGTAATAGCTGCTCGATGATTTGGGCAACGCGATCGCGAAGCACAGTTTCGATCTCTGCCCACTGAATCACGCGGATTCGCACGAGCGTTTCTAAGAGTTCTCTTGTGGATTGTTTGTCAGTCAGTTTGGGCAAGGCAAAGCCTACTGCTGTCTCGATCAGACTACGACCAAGTTTTTTGGCAAGCGATATAACGAATGAAACATTATCTGGAATACTATCGCCAGCAAAGACAATTTCACCGTTATAAAAGACAAAGATACGCGATTGTGCAGCCATTCCAGTTCCTAGATTTGCCGTGACCTCCAAGGTTCCATTGATTTTTTGCTGATGTAGGCTTTCCAAGAGGGAGGTAAACTGATTTACCTGATACTGTGTCTGCATGATTTGCATTGCATTTCAAGTTTTTTACTAAAGGGATTTTATAAAATACTTGGATTATTTAAGATTTCCGACTCATTGAAAAGAAGTATTAAGAACGCAAAATAACTATGTTTAAAGGAATCCGAAAAAGAATTGTTCTTCCAGCACAAAATTACGATCTAGACAGCTTGAGGAAGATTCGCCAACTAGTATTTACTGGTATGCTTAGTCTCCTAAGATGCCTTCGGTCGGGCAATTTAGTGGTTAGGTTTCTTAAAGCGTTTGCAATAAGTTAACAAATTTAGTCGTTTGATGTCTCAAAGGGTTAACAATAAGTTAACAAGAGGTTAAATAATTCCTCTTTTACATTCTTGCTTCTACCAAAAATCTAAGATTCACCCGATCGGGTGAAAACCATGGTGAAAATAATATTGTCATCTTGCTAATGAAGGAAATTCCCCCTTAAAAAAGGTGAAGTGGGTTCTCCCCCCTTTTTCCAAGGGGGGCTGGGGGGGACCTTGGGATGTATAGCGTTTTAGGTTTTCTTATCCCGAGCTGACTTTAGCTATGGCAACTCAATGCTACGCATAAAAGCTAGGATTGGGGAGTCGATCGTTGAGCGCCCAGTTTCCCAAATCCTGAATTTTATAGTCAACCGAATCATGCAACGTAAAGGTTCGGAGATTGCGCCAGTAGCGATCGAAACCATATTTGCTTGTGGTTGCACGCGCTCCCATCACCTCAAAAATGCGATTTGTCACCTCTAACCCCGTTTTGCTGGCTGCTACCTTTGCCGTGGCGATCGCGATCGCACATTGTCCGCGTTCTTCTGCCGTTAGTTCCGTACCTTTTTGCCAAGCAGCTTGAAGAATTAGGGCAGCCTTGTCGGTCAAACTACCCACCGCCTGCAAATCGACCCAGATTTCGCCATAGTGCTTGAGAATATAGGGATCTTCTGCTGCGCTTGGCGCATTAGAAGTCAGCCAAGGTCGGGCTTGGTTGCGAGTATAGTCTTTAGCTGCGGCAAATGCTCCTTCGGCAATCCCCAGATAGATATGGGCGAGATTTAATTGCGTCAAGCAAGCCCGTAAGCTGCGGAAAGGAATATCAACTTGAGTACGCGCACCAAACACTTCCGACCCATCAACACGCACTTGGTTAAAGCTGATACTGCCGCTATCGGTTTGCCGCTGCCCGATGTTATCCCAATCGTCGTGGATTTGCACGCCCTCTCTTTGGGTGGGAATTACAAGAATTGTGAGTTCGGAAGTGTCTTCGCGCACTGCTGTAATCGGTAAAATATCCGAGTCTTTGGAACCAGAGCAGAAGCTTTTTATCCCATTTAGCAAAAAGCCCGTACCATCAGGGGTCAAGGTGGCTCGGCGATCTAAGGGATTGAGCGCATTACACCAGAACCAGTTATTTCTCACCGTATCGGTATAGTACTGTGCCTTGCGTTCCTCTGTCCCAAAGAGATAGGGAATTACTACGCCTAAATGGTGATAGGAATAAACATGGGCGAGAGAACTATCGGCTTTCGCCAACTCGCGGGAAATTTGAAAGGCAGTAATCCAAGTTTCGCCAATGCCACCATATTCTTTGGGAACGATCAGACCGAGCAACCCGCTAGCACGAATGCGATCGCGTTCGGCCTTCGGCGTTCCACCCAAGCGATCGCGTTCGATCGCTGTCGCCGCAAATTCTTGGGCAAGTGCTTTTGCGATCGCGAGATAATCTTGCCTTGATTCTTGTTGCGATGAGTTTTTCGAGTCTGAAAGGGATATTCCCATATTGGTATAGCAATCTTAAATCAGTTTCAGTTTATGCACAGCACAGGCATTACGTCAAAATCCCCCTTAGAAAGTGTTTGAGAAGTCTAGTATCTCGTATAAATTTCTACTTTTACCCCCCTTAATCCCCCCTTAGTAAGGGGGGGGGACTTAAATCCTCCCCCTTACTAAGGGGGAGCTAGAGGGGGTAAAACTTCTCAAACACGCTCTGATTCCATATGGATTTTAGGTTAGGATTTTGGCTTCCAGATCGCTTCTTTGACAATAACAGGTTTTGGCAATACTTTTTCCTTTAGAAAAACATCTGCAATCCGCTGTTGTTCGGCGATTACCTTCTCATCAATCGGTTGAAAACCATGTTCTCTCCGCTTTTCGACGATTTCCAAAACCTCAACACTCACCCCATATTTGGGAGAGAGCAACTCCGCCACCGCACGAGGGTTCTTGGCTGCCCAGTCGTTGATTTCCTCTACTTGCTTGAGAATAACCGCGATCGTCTCGGCATTATTGTCTGCAAAAGACTTGGTAGAGAGGTAATATCCCGTATTCGGCAAGAAACCTTTACCATCAAAGAGAATCTTTGCTCCCAATGCCTGCTCTGCTGCGGCTTGAAAGGGATCCCAAGTAGACCATGCATCGACTTTTCCACCTTCAAAAGCAATCCTTCCATCGGAAGGAGTCAGGTAAACAGGGGTAATGTCGTTAAATGTCAAGCCGACAGTTTCTAACGCACGAATCACAATGTACTGAGAATTCGTCGCTTTAGAAATAGCAACCCGTTTCCCTTTTAGATCTGCCACACCCTTAATATCGGAATCCTTGGGAACGAGCACGGCTACACTTGCTACCCCTAATTTTTCGTTAGCCAAATAGACAACAGGCGTACCATTGGCTTGAGCAAAAATAGGTGGTGGCTCACCCGTATAGGTTAGATCTATCGTTCCCACTGCTAGGGCTTCCATCAGTTGCGGCCCAGCGATAAATTCTTTCCATTCTAGAGAAACACCCAAAGCAGAAAGACTCTTTTCTAGCGTTCCCTTTTCGCGCAGGGCATTCAACATTGCCCCAAATTTACTCACCCCAATCCGAATCACCTTGGCTTTCGCAGTATTTTGTGACTTCGCAGGAGCATTCGTTGCTGTTGTAGCTGTGGAAGCAGGACTTGAGGTTGTTACAGAGGCAGAGTTTGTTGCTGTGCAACCAGATGCTATTGCCAAGAGAAAATAGCCCATTGCCTTGGTAATCGATCTTCTGTTGTATAAATTCATAGGGGTCTTTCGGTTAGTCGGCTACGGCGAGGTTAGCGGATAGTTCGGGGAGTTGGAATGTAGGCGCGATCGCGCGATCAGTATATTCGGTAATCCACTCCTTGGTAAACGTAAAATAGCGAATGGTTTTCAAGCGTTTTGCTTTTGTCAAATTAAACCAATGTTCGGTATTGGCAGGAATGTTGAGATAGTCCCCAGCCTGCAGTGTCAGTTTAACCTGCGTGCGATCGGGTAGGACAAAGCCAAATATACATTCACCATCAGCAACATAGCGCCCCTCCTGGTCGTTATGGATATGGAAAGTACTAAATTTCTGAAGATGGATATCGATATAACTGTCGTCTGGATGTAATACCAACAGGTCGCGCGACACAACGCCAGTTTCTAGCATCAGTTGTTTTAAGAATGTATCGTAAAATCGTAGAACTGTTTCTCGTTCAGATTCATCGAGCAGATTTTTGTTTAAGAGATAGCTCACTTCATGGGTTGACGTAAATTTCCAGTTATCCAGATAGATGTTTAATGGAGCAAGCTCTTGATTTATTTTTGCTAATTCTGTATGAACTATTCCATTTTCAAGTTCTAAAACTGACACAGTACACCTCCTTGAATTGATTGATTACGAATTTAGTACGGGCTTTTAGCAGGCAAGATGCCTGCGCTACAGATGAATTCATTGAGGATTGCTATATTACTCAAGCTTTAAACCTCCAATACCAATGTTTGCGAATTGGATAAATCTAGGCTATTCAACAGCTTTTGTTTCCAATATTGCAAATCGCGATCGCTACGATTGCGCGGACGCGGCAAATCGAGACTGATTTCCTGATGAATGCGTCCGGGATTACCCCGCATGGCAATGACGCGATCGCTTAAAACCAGTGCTTCCTCGACATCATGGGTAACTAGAATCATGGTGGGGCGATCGTATTCCCAAATCTCTAACAGTCGATCCTGCAATTGCAATCGCGTAAAGGAATCAAGGGCGCTAAAAGGTTCGTCGAGTAAGAGAATCGAGGGGTTTGTGACGAGGGCACGGGCGATCGCTACCCTTTGTGCCATACCTCCCGACAATTGGCGCGGTAATAAATGGGCAGAATCCTGTAATCCCACCTTGACCAGTGCTTCGCTTGCCCTAGCCTTGCGTTCTGGCTTGGGTAGATAATGCAAGCCAAACTGTACGTTTTCTAAGACGGTCAACCAAGGCATCAGACGTGGCTCTTGAAAGATCACGCCAATTTCAGGATGGGGCTTGTCGATGCGAATATCGTCAATTCGCACTTCACCCCGAGTTGGTAGATCGAGTCCAGCAATAATGCGTAAAAGCGTACTTTTGCCACAACCACTCGTACCGATCAAACTTACGATCTCGCTACGGTTAACGGTTAAATCAATAGACTCCAACCCCACAAAGCCATTTTTAAATCGCTTATGTAGTTTTTCGATCCGTAGCATAGAAGTTCCTTTGTAGTGACTTGAGTGAATGTGTTAATGCTTGGAAGCGTAAACATCTTGCCAATGGAGAAACCAGCGCGACGCAAAGCCGATCGCCGAATCCGTTGCCTTTCCAAAAATTGCAAACAGGAGAATACTGGCGAGGGTAATCGCAGGTCGTCCAGTTGTTTGCCCGTCGATCAATAGGAAACCTAAACCCTGACTCGCACCCATCAATTCCGCCGCTACCACAAACATCCAGCCCAAACCCAAGCCACTGCGCAAACCCACAATATAAGCAGGTAGAGTTGCTGGCAAGAAAACTCGACGAACCAGTTGCCAACCACTGAGACGATAGATTTTGCCAACCTCCACTAACTTGCGATCGACATCGTGGATGCCGCTCATCAGATTTAGGTAAATAGGAAAGAAGACACCCACGGCAATCAGGGCAATTTTAGAAGGCTCGTGAATTCCCATCCAAAGGATGAATAGGGGAACCCAAGCAAGGGAGGGAATGTTACGGAGCGACTGCAAGAGCGGATCGAGCAGATCGTGGATTAAGCGAGAATATCCCGTTAGTCCACCTAGAATCGTGGCAAAGAATGTACCAATCAGGAAGCCGACAAAAACTCGATAGAGCGTAATGCCAATATGCTGCCATAGATCCCCCGTAGCCCCAAGTTCCCAAATCGTTGTGAGAACCGTTGAGGGAGCGGGTAGCAAGTTAGGCGCAACCAAACCCAGCCTAGACAGACCCTCCCATAGGATTAAGAGAAAGACTGGTAAAATCAAGCCTTTTGCCCAACCCAAACGGCTGAGGAATTGCCAGAAATTCCCTTTGGATGAGCTTGGTATAGCGATCGCGAGTTTTTGTCCCATAACAGCTTCTTGTTTACTTACGATTTGGCAAGCTTCGCCACATACTGCGGATCGATTAACTCGTTCACGACTTTACTGACATCGGTAGAATCTTTAATCACGCCGCTCTTTTTCAGAACTTCCCCAGCCGCACTAATAACTGTTTTCTGTTCGTCCCCGATCGCCGAGTTAGAAAGGTCAGTACGCTCCTCTAATTGCTTGGTGGCAACGGGTTCGCTCAGCTTTGCGGCTTTGATCAATGCCTGCTTGAGTTCTTTAGGATTGGCGATCGCCCATTTTCGCGCCTTCTCATAGGCTGTTAGCACTTGTCCCACCTGATCGGGATATTGCTGAGCAAACGCCTCGCGCACATTCAAGAACCCTTGGCTAATCAATTTGGTATTGCGATAAAAAAGTTTCGAGCCTTTTTCTACTTCTGTCTGCGCCATAAAAGGATCGAGACCAGCCCAAGCATCGACATCACCCTTCTCAAGTGCGGCTTTACCGTCGGCATGGGGCAAGGGCACTATTTCCACATCTTTAGCAGTCAATCCCACTTGGTCTAAAGCCCGTAGCAAGAAGATAAAGGGATCGGTTCCGCGTGTCGCCGCAACTTTCTTACCTTTTAGGTCGGCAACCTGTTGAATGGAGGAATTTGCACCCGTCACCAATGCTGTCCATTCGGGTTTAGAGTAGACGTAAATCGATTTAATCGGGTTGCCATTGGCTTTAGCAATCAGGGCAGACGCACCAGAAGTCGAGCCGAAGTCAATACTGCTGCCATTGAGAAACTCTAAAGCTTTGTTGCTACCTTGACTGAGCACCCATTCCACCTTGATATTGGACTTGGCAAGATCTTCCTCCAGCCAGCCTTTTTCTTTGAGGACGAGACTGACAGGATTGTAGTAGGCATAATCTAAGCGCACCACGTTAGGCACTGCTTTAGAAGATACACTTGGCGCTCCTGATGATGCTGTCGTACTTGCTGTCGTAACTGGAGTGGAAGAATTCGTACAGGCATTCACGAGTCCTGCGATCAGTAATCCAGAAATAAAAAATAACAGTAACTTATGTCTAGCAATGGCAAACCACTTTCTCATGATTCGTTTCTTTAACTCCTTAGCTCGCTCTCTTATGTGTTTGTGAATTTAAATTTGTGAATCTTACATTTATGCAGCGATCGCGATGATTATTCAGCGATCGGAAATTTCGCATTCTTCCATGCCTTATAGCCGCCCTCCAGCGAATAGACATAGGGGCTTTTGGCTAATCTACGGTCAACTGATTATTCTTTCCTTTGGGCGTAGGAATTGCTTTAGGGAAGCTTTGATTGGCAACGATCTCACCAAAGGGACTCATCATGGAGGTTGGTTCTTGCTTGGGAAGATTTTGCAAAGGCAAGCGAGGGAAGAGAAGTTCTGCAACCCGATAAGCTTCTTCAAGGTGAGGATACCCTGACAGAATGAAGGTATCGATCCCTAGATCTGTATATTCGCGCATCCTTGCGGCAACGGTATCGGGATCGCCGACCAATGCCGTGCCAGCTCCGCCGCGTACTAAACCTACTCCTGCCCATAGATTTGGACTGATTTCCAAAGCTTCACGGCTACCATTATGGAGTTGACTCATACGACGTTGCCCCTCCGAATCAAGACGGGCGTAGACTTTCTGAGCATGGGCGATCGCTTCGTCATCTACATAGCGAATTAGTTGGTTGGCGGCATCCCATGCTTCTGCGGTAGTTTCTCGCACAATTACATGCAGGCGAATCCCAAATTTTAGAGTGCGTCCTTCTGCTTCCGCGAGTTTGCGAACTTGGGCGATCTTTTCGGCTACTTGGGCAGGTGCTTCGCCCCATGTTAGATAAACATCCACATGCTTAGCTGCGATCGCTTGTGCAATGGGGGAAGATCCGCCAAACCAGAGCGGTGGATAGGGAGTTTGTACGGGCGGAAACAGAACTTTCCCCCCTTGAATATTCAGATATTTGCCAACAAGGTTTGACTCTTCCCCTGACAGCATGTCACGCCAAACTGTGAGAAACTCATCGGTGAGTTCGTAGCGATCGTCGTGGGAGAGATGCACGCCATCACCAGCCAACTCAACGGGATCGCCCCCAGTCACGACATTAATCAACAAGCGCCCATTAGAGAGGCGATCGAAGGTTGCCGCCATCCGTGCTGCAACACCGGGGGATGTCAATCCCGGACGAATAGCTACGAGAAAGCGCATCCTATTTGTTACTGCTGCTAGATAGGAGGCAGTAATCCACGCATCTTCGCAGGAACGTCCAGTAGGTAACAAAGCCCCTGTATAGCCTAGATCGTCCACGGCTTGGGCGATCTGCCGCATATAGGGAAAATCTACAGCACGTCCGCCCACGGAAGTGCCTAAATAACGTCCGTCTCCATGGGTGGGAATGAACCAAAGTACTTGCATTGCGGTTTGTTTGTCGGTTGTTGGGTGTGAGTAAAAGAAATGACTGAAATTGAATTATTTTGGAAGATTTCGCCTACTTAGGATTGGGTTTCCAAACTGCTTCAGCAACTTTGATCTCTTTGGGAATCAATCCTGCCTTAAAGAATGTATCGGCAACCTGTTGTTGCTCTGCGATCGCTTCGGGTTGAATCGTGGTTACGGTATAGCGACCTTTGCGCCGCCGTTCTGAAACTTCTAGAATCTCTACCTTAACCTTCGTTTTTTCGGCAAGAAACTCTGCTGATGCTTGCGGATTTGCGACTGCCCAGTTTCCCAAGGCTTGCAGTTCCTCAATAATTACAGGAACGAGATCGGGATTTTTATCTGTGAATGATTGCGCCGCAAGATAAAATTCACGAAAAGGAGTTAAGCCTTTGCCATCGACAAGCAACTTTGCCTTTGCTCCCTTTTCAGCACCTGCATAAAAGGGAGCCCAAATTGCCCAAGCATCGATATCCCCTTTTTCAAAAGCTGCTCGCGCATCGGGAGGTTGCAAGTAAACAGGGGTAACATCATTCAGCGTCAGTTGGGCTGATGCCAATGCCTGCACGATAAAGTAATGGGCGCTCGATCCCTTGGCAAAGGCAATCTTTTTCCCTTTGAGATCGGCAACCGATTTAACATCCGAATCAGGAGGAATTAGCAACCCAACACTGTCTGGACTCTTATCAGATTGACCGATGTAAACGATCGCGGCTCCATTGGCTTGAGAGAAAATAGGGGGAGCATCGCCTGTTTGTCCGAGATCGATACTTCCCACAGCGATCCCTTCTAATAGCGGTGGGCCCGATGGAAATTCTGTCCAAGTAACAGAAACCCCTAGAGTCTTGAGGCGTTTTTCAAAATCACCTCTATGCTTGAGTAAATTCAACGAACCCGATTTCTGATAGCCCACCCTTAATACTCTTGCTTTGGCAGGTGAAGAGCTAGCGGATGGACTGGCTGAAGCTACAGGTGAGGCTGTACCCGTACTTGATGAATTCGGGGTTGAATTAGAACTACAAGCACCGAGCGCGCTACTCAGACCAACTCCGATCGCAAAGAATGGAAGCCGCTTTAGGAGCGATCGCCTGCTCCATTGACTAATCTCTAATTGAAAGTCTTCTCTAGAAGACCCATGATGCTTTTTTTTCATAAGGTTACTTTTCTCACCGAACTGTGAGGCGCGATCGATCCACAAACAAAATCATATTACATAATACTACGATATATCGATCAGTTTACCGTAGTATTTATCACCTTTCCTATTACAGGTTGCTTCGCGCGGAGCGAGGAACTCAAACCTCGCTCCGTTGCAAATTTAAGTAAAACCCCTAACCTATGGGCTAGAAGATTTCTAGAGCGGTTTCAGATAGTTCTGAATCGTATAGTCACCCACTTGACGACCCAACGCTGTACCTTGAACATCGGCAATCCGCGTATGAAGACCTCCCCAAACACGGGCATTTTCATTTTCCTGAACCAGTTGGCTATAGCTCGTGTAGTAGCGAGTTACGGCATTTGCTGGGAAAGTGAGATTAAATTTCACATCGTCGCTGCCAAAGAATTTGGTTAAAACTCGTTCTGCCGCACCCGAGGTGACGGAGTGACCAGAAATATAGTCTGGGTGAGCGGGCGTGATTAGTAGGGGTTCCCATTTGGGATCGGCAGGAATGCCAGGACTGCCTGCACGAATAGCCGTTATGGGTCGCCATAGGTTGTATTTGTATTTGACGGCATAACCCGCAACGTAGGCATCGGAAATAGCAAAATTCAGGAGGGCAAATAATCTGGCATTTTCAATGAGGGTATTTCCTTTGACGATCGCTGCCGATCGTGCCGCAGCATTCCAGATTACAGGCGTGTTGACAGTCCAGAAAATTGCTGCTGCCGTCTGATCGGCCGTGCGGATCTTACTATTCTTGCCTCCGATATTTTGCACTTCGCTGAGCGATTTGATGTATTCGGGGCTGTCTAAAGCTGGTGGTGGAGGCGTTGTGAATTGGTCAGTGCTTTTAAAGGAAAATGGAGTTAGAGTCGGCCAGTTTGGATATACGGCAGCCGCATTTGCTGGTGGGGTGGGTTGCCAAGCTCCGGGCTCAGTTCCGGGCTTATAGTCCACTTTGGTATTCCAGCCGTCTTTATCACGGATTGCAAAGACTTTTTCTGCAACCTCTTTACCAACTCTGAGCCCATCTTTTTTGGCTTTGCCATCGGCAATCTTTGCTAGAGAGTCAGACAAAGATTTGTCTAGTGCTGCTTGCTGTGCGGGATAAAGCTTGACGAGAATGCTGTGAGCAGCGGCAGCCGTTGCAGCTTCAGCCGAAGCACCAGGAGCTTTTGTATCCACTAAATAAGGGGTATAGCGACGGTCGATCGCATTGACTGCATCAAAAACAGCGGCATGGACAATTCCCAAAGCCCGCGCTTGAGGGTTGGCAGGGCCTTGTGTTGTTGTGACTGCGATCGCATTCCATGCGGTGACAGCATCGCCACGGCTAGTAGACTGTGCAAAGCTTTGAGATGTGCTTGACCAAGATTTGGGTAGCAAGCCTGGAATCGCTACCACAACAAACAGAGCGGCAAAAGCAAATAAAACAAATCGCCTAATTGCCAACCAACTTTGAGACATATAACCTACTCCTAATACATCAAACATTTCAACAAAAACACCAAAGATTCATGGAATGCGCTGATTTCACAGACCGTCAAAAAGTACAAAGAGGTCATAGCAAGCCAAGACCTCTTTTGATTACAGGGGCTGTACCAGTACCTAGAAGGTAAATGTGGTACGAATTACACCCACAGTAGCCGTACCATTTCTGGAATCGCTATCGGGGTTGAACACAAAGTAAACACCTGGTGTGATGCTGATATTCTTGGAAACGCGGAAGCGATAGAAAGCTTCAAGATGGTAGGGGGTTGCCAAGGTTGCACCCGCTTGAGCTTGAATGGCACTTCCACCAACGCTATTACGGTAAAGGGGTTGACCAAAAGCAATTGCTGCCAAGTTGCCATCTCCAAAAACATCTTTAAAGGAGAGGGATGCCAACCAACTTGTAAAGGTGGTCGAAGCATTAACATTGACCGCATCGGCAAATGTCCAAGATCCCCAAACACCAAGGTCAACTTTTGGCGTGATGTTCCAAACCAAATTCCCTGCGATCGTATTTGCGCGTAACGAAGTTGCAGACCCTACGCCAGCACCAACAATGCTGTCTTGGTTTAAGCCAGAGTTCAAACTGTTGTCAGGATGCCAACTGTTGGCATAGCTAATTCCTAAAGCAAGGGTTGGTGCAGCTTGCCACACTAACTGAGCCGCAAGAATTGTCGAACCACCTGTAACGCCACCACCTTTGGCTGCATCAAATGCCGTAGCCGCATTATTAGCGCCGTAAGCAAGTTGCAACTTCCCTTGAGAACCAAGGCGGAAGTTTAGACCAACCACAGAAAATCCACTAGCGTCGGTCAGTCCAGTACCGCCTGTCAGGTTATTACGGAAGTTACCCGAGGCAATACGGAGGATTGGGTTGTAGCGACCAAAACGGGAGATTGTTGCTTGCGCTTCGTTTTCGATTGGGTTGAGTTTATCTAAGACGTCTTCTAAGACACCTATAGGTGCAACATAAGCTGTGACGGTATCGCCAACAGGAAAGCGATAATAAAGTCTTTGCAAGCGGAAAGCGCCATCTGGCGTACCACCTTCAAAACTCAACCGTGAAGAGTTCCCAGAAGCTAAGGCAGTGCCAATATTGGGAACGTTAATTGCCTCTAAGCGAGTTCGCAGTAGGTCTTTGCCAGTAAAACTGGTGTCAAAGTTTAAACGAACGCGATAGGAGAAGGTTGTATTCGTTTTATCCGTTGGAGCACTGCCATCACTACCCGCTGCTACAGCAAAAATAGCTTCACCATTTAGCTTGGTTGTCGTCGAGAATTGTTGCGCTTCTAATTTAGTCGTTTTGGCTTCTAAGGCATCAACCCGACCGCGCAGAGTAGCGAGTTCAGCCGCAAATTCTTCTTGCAATTTTTGGACAGCCGCAAGATCTTCTTTACTCACTTTGTCTGCCAAGCCAGCAGAGATGATCTCGTTGATCTTGTCTAAGCAAGCATTCAAACCAGCCGCAAATTCATAACGGCTAAGGGCACGTTGACCGCGATAGGTGCGGTCTGGATAACCTGCGATGCAACCATAGCGCTCGACTAAAGACTGCAAAGCGGTGAATGCCCAATCCGTAGGACGAACGTCGCTTAGTTGCGATACAGAGGTGACGTTTTGAGATGTTCTAGCATCTCTCCGAAAAATTGGATCGACCCCAATATTGCGAATAACTTGTGAGTCTTGTGTTGGCTGACTTTGGACAGGAGTTTGAGCTACTAGCAAAGGCACAGTTGTGACTGGCTGACCCGCAGACTGAGCAGGTTTCGTTTCTGCACTCGCCGCATTGGCAAGTGACGAAGAAGTAGCGATCGCTGCGGTAAATAGCACAGAAGTAAGTAACTTCTTGTTTCTGAGTGATGCTTTAGACATAAATACCTACAAATCCTCACACTGTTTTAGCTTTTTAAACTACGGTAATTTGATCGGCTTATCGTAGTATTATTTTCTCTATGCTATCAACCGTGGGCGATTTAAGCAAGCAAAAAGTAGCAAGTAAAAAATCGCAAGCAAAAAGTGGGAGGCAAAAAAGAAATTTAGAATTTGCCGATCGCAGGCTCCCTCTTAGCAAAAAAGCTTAACGAGCAAGAGATGTAAATGGTCGAGTGAGAATGAATATTGGAAGGAAAACACTTTGACTTCAGAAATTTTGGCGAAAGTTGAAGAGCAAATGATTTAGATTTTGCAGATCGATCAAAAAAGCATCATGTCCGTGAATGGAATTTAAATAGACAAGATTGGCATTGGGTATGAACTTGGCAAGTTCCTGCTGTTCTTTAGGGAAATAGAGCAGATCGGAGTCGCAGGACACAATCAACGTAGGTTGGCGAATGTTCGTTAAAACCGTAGGATAATCACCGCGATCGCGTCCCAGATCGTGGCTATCCATGGCTTTTGTCAGAGAGATATAGGTATTCGCATCAAAGCGTTCCACTAATTTTTCACCTTCTTGTTGCAGATAGGTGGCGATCGCAAAATTACCACCATCATCCAGTTCGCGACCGAATCTCCGATCGAAATCGAGGTGACCGTAATAAGAGCAGGTGGCAATCATCCTCGCGATCGCGAGTCCCTTGTGAGGTGCTAAGCGATCGTTATAATTGCCATCTTGCCAATGGGGATCGGCATAAATTGCCTGACGTTGGGCTTCGCTGAGGGCAATGCTCCAAGCGGAATGCCTGCCCGCTACAGAAATGGGGGCGATCGCCTGCACCCGATCTGGATACATCAAAGACCATTCCAAGGTTTGCATCCCCCCAAGGGAGCCACCTGTAACCAACTTCCATTGATTAATGCCCAGTCCAGCCATCAGTTCTGCTTGCGATCGCACGATATCGCGAATCGTAATCGGGGGAAAGTTGGCTCTGTAAGGCTTGCCTGTATTTGGGTTGACAGAAGTCGCCCCTGTCGTGCCATAGCAACTACCCAAAATATTCGCGCAGACAATCAAATCCACCGTGGGATCGAAAGTTTTCCCTTCACCAAACAAACCATCCCACCAGCGATCGGCATCGGCATTTCCCGTAAATCCATGACAAATCAGTACAGCATTATCTCCTTTAGCATTCAACTCTCCCCAAGTGCGATAGGCGACTTGGACATTGTGAAGCACCTCCCCTGACTCTAATGCCAAGGGCTGAGGGATCTGATAGAACAGCGTGCGATCGGAGATGAAATGCTTGTACTTCATAGGTTTCTATTTTCGACGGTGCGAATTGGAGCATGCGAATCGGAGCAATTGCAATGCCATCCGTTCTCTCCTCGACTCAACACCTTACTGCACCTACTTTTAGATTTGTTGGAATGCCTGCTCAAAGTCAGCCTTAATATCTTCGATATGTTCCAAACCTACGGAAACCCTAATTAAATCAGGGGTAACGCCTGCCGATTTCTGTTCCACTTCGGATAATTGTTGGTGGGTGGTCGAAGTCGGATGGATCACCAAAGTTTTAGCATCGCCGACATTTGCCAGATGGCTAGCAAGTTTCACCGCATTAATAAAGCTACGACCTGCCTCTAAGCCACCCTTGATGCCAAAATTCAGGACTGCACCGAACCCATATTCGAGATATTTCTTAGCGCGAGCGTGGTAGGGATGGTTGGGCAATCCAGGGTAATTCACCCAATCAACCTTGGGATGATTGGATAGCCATTCGGCTAGATGTTGAGCATTTTGTAAGTGGCGATCTAGACGCAGAGAAAGAGTTTCTAAACCTTGCAATAATAGAAATGAGTTAAATGGACTGATGGATGAACCCAGATCTCGCAATCCTTCTACTCTCGCTCTGATAATGAAGGCAATATTGCCAAAGGCTTCATGAAAATTCAACCCGTGATAGCCAGGGGATGGTTCCGTAAAGATGGGAAATTTCCCATTCCCCCAGTTAAATTTGCCCGAATCGACAATTACGCCACCGATGGAAGTGCCATGACCGCCAATCCATTTGGTAGCAGACTGAACCACGATATCCGCACCATAGGCGATCAGTCGGGCGAGATAGCCTGCTGCACCAAAGGTGTTATCAACGATTAAAGGAATGCCATGCTCGTGGGCGATCGCTGCCAAGGCTTCAAAATCAGGAATGTTAAATTGCGGGTTGCCTATTGTTTCCACATAGAGGGCTTTGGTATGCTCGTCGATCTGCTTGCGAAAATCTTCGGGATTGTCCCCATCGACGAATTTGACTTGGATGCCCAAACGAGGCAGGGTAACTTTGAACTGGTTATAGGTTCCACCGTAAAGGTAGCTAGTGGAAATGATGTTATCTCCAGTTTGAGCGATGGTCGCGATCGCTAAAAACTGTGCGGCTTGACCGCTGGATGTTGCTAAGGCTGCCACACCCCCTTCAAGGGCAGCAATTCTTTGCTCAAACACATCCGTGGTGGGATTCATGATCCGCGTGTAGATATTGCCAAATTCTTTTAGGGCAAAGAGATTCGCTCCATGATCGGCACTGTTAAACACATAGGAAGTCGTTTGATAAATGGGAACAGCACGAGCATTTGTGGTGGGATCGGGCTTTTGCCCAGCATGGATTTGCAGCGTTTCAAAACGATAATTATCAGACATAGATATCACTTATACTTCAAGATAATTTTTCACGATTATTGAATCGATTCTGAGGCGATCGCTTTGCCAATTTCTGTCGCTTGAGGAACTTCGATCAACTTGCCTGTCTTGACATCATAGATAAAGCCGTAGATCGGAATTTCCTTAGGCACGAGCGGGTGATTGCGAATGCGCTTTACATCAACAGCAACGCTTTCAGCTAAATCTGAGAAGGTTAACCAGTCAATAAATTCGCCTTCATCAGAGCCTTCTCCTTCTCCTGAGTCATGCCAACCATTTGCATCAATGGAAGCAGTTTTGAGGCTACTTGCCAGCAACCCACGAATTGTCCGATCGGTAAACAACTGCATACCACAGTCAGAATGATGAATCACAAACCATTCTTTTGTGCCTAGCAGTTTGTAAGAAATCACTAGCGAGCGAATGGCATCATCGCTTGCCCTACCACCCGCATTCCGAATCACATGGGCATCGCCTTCTGTAAGACCCGCGAATTTAGCAGGATCGAGGCGTGCATCCATGCAGGTCAAAATTGCAAAGTGTCGGCTCGGCGGTAAAGACAAGTTTTCCTTTGCACCAAAATTTTCAGCATACGACTGATTGGCTGCTAGCACCTCTTTCAAAATTTGACCCATTGCCTTTATGTCCTAGGTTCACTTTTTACGACTTAAATCTACTATATAACCGAGTAAATGCCGTAGATATAACTTAAAGATGCTAGCATGCCCGAAATTCCGCGATCGACTTTTTTATGGAATTTGCTTTTAAAACCGTAAATTCCATAAAAAAATCATAATAAAATCTTAAATTATTCATTTAGATGCAGCATTGTTTAGCAATCCTAAACGAGTTGTAATTTATCTGTAGCGCAGACATCTTGCCTGTATAGGTTCTTAGTACGAGCAGCATTCACAAACCATAAAGGATTGCTATAGATCTTTCGTATTGCAACCTTCTACGATATAAACTAGTGTTTATCGTAATATCAAGATCGATGCTTATCCAAAATTAAGTAAAGATTTCGTGCAGAAATTGGCAATCAAAGCTGCCACATAAATTTTTCAGAAGTTTGTTTAACCGTGAGGAGTCAATTCAGATGCTCAAAAAAAGTCTATTCCATCAATTCAGGCGATCGTCAGTAAGAATGTTTGCTCTGCTGTTTGCGATCGCCCTCAGCACCAGTCTCGTTCTATCAGCTTGTTCTCCTTCTAATGACACTGCCGTAACTCCCACTCAAAGCACCAGTTCTAGTGCCAGCCCTAAGACCAGTCCTGCAACGGAAGCACCTAAGGTGAGGATTGGTTTCCAAAAAGCAGCAACCGTTCTTTTCTCTCTAAAGGGTAAAGCTAGCTTAGAAAACGCCTTAAAGCCCTCGGGAGGTTCGGTAACATGGACAGAATTTACCGCAGGACTTCCGCTGGTAGAGGCTTTAAATGTGGGAGCGATCGATCTTGGCTATGTTGGTGAAGCACCACCTATATTTGCTCAAGCTGCCGCAGGCTCTACAGTTCGCTATGTTGCCTACGATCCATGGAGTCCTGAAGGCGAAGCGATCGTCGTTCAAAAAGATTCCCCCATTAAAACTATCGCCGATCTCAAAGGTAAAAAACTCGCTGTACAGAAGGGTTCCAACTCCCATTACCTCGCGGTGAGTGCAGTAACATCCGCTGGACTGCAAATCAGTGATGTGGAGTTTTCTTTTGTTAAACCTGCCGATGCTCGTGCTGCCTTTGAGCAAAAAAATGTGGATGCTTGGTCAATTTGGGATCCCTATCTTGCTGCGATCGAGTCTGACTCTGATGCGCGTATCATCACAAGTGGCAAAGGATTAGCCCCCAATCGCGGCTATTATCTAGCTTCGCAAGCCTTTATTGAAAAGAATCCAGAGACCCTAAAGCTCGTTTTGAAAGAAATCAAGAAAGAGAGTGATTATGTCAAGAAAAATCCAACAGAAACTGCCAAACTGCTCTCGCCTGCTCTGGGAATTGACGCTGCAGTCTTAGAAAAAGCCGAGAAACGTCGCGATCACGACACCTTGCCAATTACAGCAGAAGTGATTACCAAACAGCAAGAGATTGCCGACACCTTTGAAAAGCTCAAACTCATTCCTAAATCAATCAAGGTGAAAGAAGCGGTTTGGGATTGGAAATAAATTGCCTGATATTTTAGTGTGCCATCCTTGAGGGGTTCTAAACTTAAAAGCCTCATTCAGTGGGGCTTTTACTGCAATTACAGGGAGCCCAATCATGTCCGAATCAATCAATCCAATCAAAACAATATGTCCACATCCACGCTAAACATCAATACCCAAAGACTGCAAACCGATGTCCTCGTCATCGGTGGTGGTACGGCTGGTACTATGGCAGGTATTAAGGCGAAACAAGCAAATCCCGATCGCGATGTTTTGATTTTAGAAAAGGCAAATATCCGCCGTAGCGGTGCGATCGCTATGGGTATGGATGGTGTAAATACTGCCGTGATCCCTGGAAATTCCACGCCAGAGCAATATGTAAGAGAAGTAACGATCGCCAACGATGGCATTGTCGAGCAAAAGACGGTCTATCAGACAGGGAAACTCGGCTTTGAGGTAATTCAGGAATTAGAAAGTTGGGGTGTGAAGTTCCAAAAAGATGCTCAAGGAGAATACGACCTCAAGCAGGTACATCGCGTCGGTAAATATGTGTTGCCAATGCCTGAGGGTAAAGACCTGAAGACGATCTTGACGCGGCAGGTAAAACGGCATAAGGTGCGCGTCACAAATCGAGTGATGGCAACAAGGGTATTGGTGGAAAATGGCAGAGCGATCGGGGCAGTGGGTTTTGACGTGCGGAACGGTGATTTTGTCGTCATTCAAGCCAAAGCAGTAATTTTATCGACAGGTGCAGCGGGAAGATTAGGTTTACCAGCTTCGGGCTATCTCTATGGAACCTACGAGAATCCCACCAACGCAGGCGATGGCTACTCGATGGCATACCACGCAGGGGCAGAACTATCGAATATTGAATGCTTTCAAATCAATCCGCTGATCAAGGATTACAACGGGCCTGCATGTGCCTATGTTGCTGGGCCCTTTGGCGCACATACGGTGAATGCGGAGGGACATCGCTTCATCAATTGCGACTATTGGAGCGGACAGATGATGCTAGAGGTTTGGAAAGAACTCAACTCTGGTAAAGGTCCCGTACAACTAAAAATGACCCATCTCGATGAAGATACGATCGCTGAAATCGAAAGAATTCTCTGGGCTAACGAACGTCCTAGCCGCGAACGTTTCCACGCTGGACGGGGTGAAGATTATCGCACCCACGGCATAGAGATGAATATTTCGGAAATTGGCCTATGCAGCGGACATAGTGCGTCGGGTGTGTGGGTCAACGAAAGGGCAGAAACCACAGTAGCAGGGCTATATGCGGCAGGTGATATGGCTAGCGTTCCCCACAATTACATGATCGGTGCATTTGTGTTTGGACGAATTGCGGGAATTGAGGGCATGAAGTATAGCGAAAATCTCGAACATGTCGAGCCGAATCCCGAATTTCTGCAAGCTGAGAAAGATAGGGTTTACGCACCGTTAACGCGACCGAATGGTATTCCTCACACCCAAGTGGAATATAAGCTGCGCCGCTTTGTCAATGACTATCTACAACCACCAAAATCTACAAATAAGATGGGTATTGGCTTAGCCCTATTCGATCGCTATCAAGAAACCCTCGATCTCATGGGAGCGCAAGATCCTCACGAATTGATGCGCTGTATGGAAGTCCACTTTATTCGCGATTGTGCCGAGATGGCAGCGCGGGCTTCTCTGTTCCGTAAAGAAACAAGATGGGGGCTTTATCATTATCGTTTGGATTATCCAGAGAAGAATAACGACGAATGGTTCTGTCATGTCAATTTGAAGAAGGATGAGTCAGGACAAATGACTCTCTTTAAACGAGAAATTTCTCCCTACATTATTCCCGTTGACGTGCGTCAAGAAGTCTACGATGTCGCTGTGAGGTAGATCGTGGCTATTTATAATTCCATCGGTCAGCAATATGCAAAAACGCGAGTTCCCGATCGCCGCATTGTCAATCAGTTAATCGATCTACTCGATTTACCTCAAGGCAGTGCGATCTCCGATATTGGCGCGGGAACGGGTAACTATAGCTATGCCTTAGCAAATCAAGGATTTTGGGTGAAGGCAATCGAGCCTTCTGTCGTGATGCAACAACAAGCGATCGCGCATCCACAACTTCAATGGTTTACTGGTTATGCTGAAAATTTACCCCTCGGCGATCGCTCCGTTGATGCCGCAATTAGTACCTTAGCCATTCATCACTTTTCAGACCTCCCCAAAGCATTTCAAGAAATGCATCGCGTGGTTAAAGATGGTGCGATCGTATTGCTAACTTTTGATATTAGACTTGCCCAAAAAATATGGCTTTATGATTATTTCCCTGTTTTCTGGGAAGATTCTGCACGATTTTTAACACTTAATCAGCAAATTGATTTAATTCATCAAAACACGAAAAGAAAAGTTGAAGCAATTCCTTTTTTAGTACCCGACGATTTATCAGATTTATTTGCGGCCGCTGCTTGGAAGCGACCAGAACTGTATCTCGATCCCCAAGTGCGTTCGGGGATATCAGCTTTTGCATTAGCAAATCAAAATTCAATTGAACAAGGAGTAAAATTATTGGAAAAAGATTTAAGTAGTGGAGCATGGACAAAGAAATATAGCGATATTCAAAACTTAACTGAGATTGATTTTGGCTATCGTTTCATTCGAGCAACGCTTGATAAGCAGCTTTGAAATTGAAACCCTGAAGATACAAAGATTTAGATCCCCGACTTTTTTCTTTGCGATCGCAGATCGGTTTTATTAGTCATACAAAAAGTCGGGAATCTGTGCATTTACAAGCAACACCTATTTACATCTAAATGTATGACAAGCAATATTTCCATAAACAATAAAGTTGCAATTAGAAAAGCGGGAATAAAAGATGCTAAAAGGATTGCTGTTCTTGCCGATCAACTGGGATATTCTGTCAGCGACTGTCAGTTAAAAGAACGTTTGACTAAAATTTCTAATAATGATTCTCATATTATTCATGTAGCAACTTTAAAAAATGACGATGTAATTGGCTGGGCACATACCCATACTGTTGAATCAATACTTATGCCAACTTGTATATTGCTAGGATTGGTTGTCGATCGCGATTATCGTCATCAAGGAATTGGACGTTTGTTAATGCAAGAGGTTGAAAATTGGGCTTTAAGTTCTGGCTATGAAAATGTTTTATTACGCTCTAATATCAAACGCAAAGAAGCACATGTTTTCTACGAAAAAATTGGCTACTCAAACATAAAACAGTCGATAACATTTCAAAAAGTTCTTAGTAGAGAGCTGTGACTTTAGGAATACTGTAATTGGGTTTAAATATATTTGAAAGAGGTAAATATGCAAGTTAGTACGACCGATCTAATTCGAGATCAAATTGAATACTATCGATCGCGTTCCAGTGAATATGATGAGTGGTTTTATCGGATTGGGCGCTACGATCGCGGGCAAGAACTTAACGATCGCTGGTTTGCTGAAGTCGCGATCGTCCAGAAAGCTTTACGAGAAATTGGTCAAGTCAATCAAGTTTTAGAATTGGCTTCTGGTACGGGTATTTGGACAGAACAACTTTTACAGATTGGAGCAAAGATCGAAGCGATCGATGCTTCTGCGGAAACGATCGCCATTAACCAGAATAAATTAAACTCGGATAAAGTAGCCTATCGACATCAAGATATATTCGCATGGGAGCCAGAGCGTGAATACGATCTAGTATTTTTCTCTTTTTGGCTTTCCCACGTCCCACCAGATCTGCTCCAATCCTTTTTAAAGAAGGTTTATCTTGCTACCCGTAAGGGAGGACAGATTTTTGCGATCGATTCCCGCAACGATCCAACTTCTCGCGCCAAAGATCACTCGCCAAATAGGCAAGATGGAATTTACCAAGCTCGGAAACTTAATGATGGCAGGGAGTTCAAGATTGCCAAGATTTACTATCAACCAGATGAACTGCAAAATCTATTCGTTAATGCGGGATTTACCGGAGATGTGCGAGTCACGGAAAACTACTTCATCTATGCCCGTGGATGGAAATCCACTTAGTCGCAAATTTTTATTTTATCCAAATCCCAATCGCTTATCCCAATCATTACAAACATGGCATTAATTAACCAACGTGTAGATGTTCCCGTCATCGTCGATGAGTCCAAATGTCTAGAGAAATGTGTCGCTTGCATTGAAGTTTGTCCGCTCGATGTACTCGCCAAAGATCCCGTCACAGGCAAAGCCTATATGAAATATGACGAGTGCTGGTTCTGTTTGCCCTGTGAGAAAGAATGTCCGACGAACGCGATTACCGTCCAAATCCCATTTTTATTAAGATAGAAGATTACTCATGTCTACTCATACAAATCCAGAACTACAAGAATGGATAGAACTATTGCAGTCGCCCGATCTCAACGATCGCTTAGTGGCGATCAAAAGCCTGCAACACCTTGGTGACGAAGAAGCGATCGATGTCGTGGTGCTTGCTTTAAAGGATGAAAGTCCAGCCGTTCAAAAAATCGCGATCGCTACCCTCTGGGAGTTTGCCAATCCCAAAGTAATTCCCAGTCTAATTCCCAGCCTCGCTTCACCCCACGAAGAAGTGCGAGAAGTTGCGCTGTCTTCTCTCGGCGAACTAGTTTCCCAAGATTCGCTTTTGTTATTGCTGGATGCTCTACACCAAGAGGATCTTAACCTCCAACGCAGTGTCTTGATTCTCTTACGCAAGATCCATGATGCGCAGTCTTTGCCCTATTTGCTGCCATTTCTGCAATCAGAACATCCCGAACTTCGAGAAGCCGCGATTACGACTCTGCGCTATCTCAACCAAGTCAAAACTAGTCCTACGGCTCTGCCATTACTTCAAGATCCTGTAGATTTTGTCCGCCGAGAAGCTGCCCTAACCTTGGGATATCTCGCTGATGCAGAAGTCATTCCTAATCTGAGGAAAGCCCTGCGCGAAGATCCCGATTGGCAAGTTCGCCGCAATGTCACCAAATCCCTTGCCCTTCAAGCTAATTCTTCAGTAATTCCAGACCTGATTGAGGCGATCGCCGATCGGCATTGGCAAGTGCGACGGTTTGCGATTCAAGCTTTGCAAAGCATTCTCAAAAATCATCCTGAGGGAATCCATCGCGAAGAGGCGATTCCGGCTTTAGTAAATGCCCTTGCTGACGAGTATGCCGATGTGCGCAAAGATGCCGCGATCGCTTTGGGAAATCTTGGCAGTCCTTTAGCGATCGCTTCCCTACAACAAGTTCTCGACGACCCCGATCGCGAAGTTAGCATTCAAGCCGAACGGGCGATCCAAAAGCTTAAAGCGCACACCTCAGAAACCGCATCTCAAACATCGCCGTAGGTTGCAGCTATGATTGAAGGATTGAGTCATATTACCTTTGTCGTCAGCGATCTAGAACGCACGTCAATCTTTCTGTCAACGATTTTTGAGGCGAAAGAAGTCTATTCTAGCGAGGACAAAACATTTTCCATCGCTAGAGAAAAGTTCTTTCTCATCAATGGCATTTGGATTGCCGTCATGGAAGGAAAGCCTCTATCTGAGAAAACCTACAATCATGTAGCATTTAAAATTAGCGATCGCGATTTTGAAAAATATCTTCTGCGAATAAAATCTCTGGATTTAGAAGTTCGAGAAAGTCGAAGTCGCATCGAAGGCGAAGGAAATTCTTTATATTTTTATGACTATGACAACCATCTATTTGAGTTGCATACAGGTACACTCGATCGCCGTTTAGCCGCATATTCCTGTTCAGCCAAGCATTCCAGAGCCTTATGAATACAGCCTAACTTAGAACTTGTTTCGGAATTCAGCTAAGATCGTGGTTGCGTGGATCTTGGTAGTCTGATTTGAGGAAAGCTATGCAGCCTAAAGCCGTACAAACTGTTGTCAAAGATGAATACAACGACAACTTTACCGATCGTCTGTTTATCTGGCTGTTTTCTCGTAAGATGTCTCAGGCACTAGGTTCGGGCACTAAAATTAACGGCTATGCTGGCTTTGTCGATCTGTCAAAACAAATTATGCAGGGACGCAATGCCCAAGAGCAGCAAGTCATTGTTGCCAAAGTGCTGGAATCTCTAGTACCAGCTCCAGCCCTCTGGGCAATTCGCAAGTTTTTCTCACCTACGCGACTGGTATGCGTTCTGAATGCTTGGTTTGCTACGCAATTGTTTGAATGGTTGGTGGGGCCTTGTGAGGTTGCCGAAGCGGAAATAAGTTTGGCGGATGGGACAGTGCGATCGCAGCCCTCTGCCGTCTATATCAAGAAATGCCGTTACCTAGCAGATAGTGGCTGTGTTGGGATGTGCGTCAATATGTGTAAAGTCCCCACGCAAACATTTTTCACCGAAAAGTTTGGGATTCCTCTCACCATGACACCCAACTTTGAAGATCTCAGTTGCAAAATGATTTTTGGACAAATCGCCCCCACGCCAGAAACAGACCCTGCCTATACGCAACCATGCTTAGCGCAGCAATGCCCAACCGCGAACCCCACAGCCCCCGTTTGCCCTAGGCTAATCTGATATCCGTTTCTCTTAATAACTTGCAAATAATTTGGAGCAGATCGATTTTTGGATTTCGCACAGAGCGCGATCTTTTCAAAATGGTATTTCTATAACTTCCCTCCCCTTGGCAAGAAGCCTTGCAAGAAGAGGGGAAACAGGATCGATCATTAATAGATGGGGTGGAAAATCAAAGTTGCCAAGATTCCAGTAACAGCGGAAGCAATCAAGGTGTAACTCCAGAATTTTCCAGCTTCAGGATTTGTTCCTAGTGCTGTGTCTTCGCGACTGGCAGTGAAGAACAACGACCAAGCTTGAGTCGCACTGATCGGTGCAAACTTGTTGAAGTCATCTAAAAATACTGTAGGAGTAAATAGATTGCGACCATCGTAGTTAAATGTAGTTTTCATAAGTCTTTCCTGTAAAATCGTGAGTATTGTGAATGTTGTGAATAGGAGCGAGTTGGCAATGGAATGACGATCTAGTTTAGACGTTGGTCAGCCACCAGATGAGACCGTGACCCGTTACGACTTCCATTGCGAGTAGTGAGACAAAACCAATCATGGCAAGGCGACCGTTGAGCAGCTCTGCGTAGGGAGTGAACCCTGCTTGCACTGCTTCTTCTAGATAAACTTGGGGTTCGATCGCATAGTTGTTGAGAATGCCTTCGTTGTTGAGTGTGTATCCGCTTTTCATTGGTTTGATTCCCTAATTCCGTGTATGTAAAGTAATGTAACAGGCATTCCCATAGGATGAATCTAGCTAAAGGCTTGTCTGTAAGCGATCGCGAGCATTCACAAAGACTTATGTAATTTGAGGGATGTCTTTAGATAGAGGCAAATCCACCTAATTCTGTTAACCTGCCGTTTCAGGAATTTCCATAGGGAAGTCGATATTTTCGTAAAGAAAAGACAAAGGAAACTCTAAGCTAACACTAGCAAGATAAACTGTCGGATCGTTAAGGCTGAAATCCGTTCCTTCGATCTCAATCGAGTGATACTCCCAATTAGGAGATTGGCTGCGTCGATAACATTCAAAACTGGGACGATCTGGATCGATAAGAACGTATTCTTGTAGGGTTTCGATGCGCAGATAGTTTTGTAGCTTGATACCGCGATCGCGGGCTTCAGTCGTAGGCGAAAGGGACTCAACAATCAAAGAGGGATATTGTAAAAAATCACGGGCGTTGCGATCGCGTTCGTCACAAGTGACTGCTACATCGGGGTAATAATATACACCCAGCCCAGTCATTACCTTGGCGTCGCTCACAAAAACTTTGCAACCTTTTCCGCGCAAATGTGGAACCAGCAATGCAGCAAAATTTGCAGGAACCTGACTATGGGGAAGCGTACCACCCGTCATGGCAATAATCTTGCCACGTTCGTACTCGTACTTTATGTCTTGCTGTGCTTCCCATGCCAAATAGTCCTCAGGGGACATGCGGCGATCACTATATTTGGGCTGAGCAACCATAAATACTTTTCAATCATATCGATGACGATCTTAGCAAAGTGCGATCGCTTCACAATTCCTATCGCGCAAAATTGGAACTTCACTAAGAACTTCACTAAGAACTTCACTAAGCACAGATTGGATAATCAAGCGCCTCTAAGGCAGCTCTAGCCGCATCTAAGTCATAGGGAAAGGGTCTCGGTAAAGGCCGATAATCTCTTTCGTCAGTCCCGCCATGACGCAGCACCGCATTGACCATGAGGCAAGGCTCATCGCTAAAGTTGATCGCCGCATGGGGAATACCTCTAGGAATTTTGACCACAGCGGGTTTGCGATCGCTCAGCCCAATATAGTCATACTTGCGATTTTGCAAAATCACGAGGACAAAGCTCCCCCTTACCACCAAAAGCTGGTCGGTCTGAAAGTGATGTACAAATAAGTCGTCATTCGCTCCCCCCGCCACCTGTACGAGCATCGTTTCATGGCTAGACTGAGGTGTAAAAAACTCAGCCATCCCACTTTTGATTGAGAATAAGTTTCTAACTTCGACACGACTAATTAATCCCATATCTAGATGTCTCCGCATCGTTGTCAACAAGGTCAGCCTATATCAGAAATATTTTAACTTTTGTAATTTGGAGTACGAAAAGTACTAGTTTTATGATACCAAATTCGCTTTAAAAATCACCGAGGCACGGGTGCTAGGATTTCATAGCAGAGCATGAGGCGTAAAGGAATGGACTCAACTTCAAACGGCAATTCTTCTCAGTTGTATTCCCTTGGCATACCGCCTAATGCTTGGCTAGTCAATGAAGCGATCGCAGATCTAACGCGCCCACCCCTAATACCGCAGCCGATCGCGCTATCCACAGAGACAAAAAAGCTCAGAATCGATCTGGCAAAGAGTGCCGCGATTATCGTGGATATGCAGAATGATTTTTGTCATCCCGATGGTTGGCTAGCGCATATTGGCGTTGATGTCACACTTGCTCGTTCCCCGATTGCTCCCTTGCAAGCTTTATTACCCGCGTTGCGATCGCAAAAAGTACCGATCGTCTGGCTGAACTGGGGAAATCGACGGGATTTGTTGAATATCGGTGCAGGTTTGCGTCACGTCTATAATCCCACGGGTCGTGGCATTGGTCTGGGCGATCCCCTGCCTGCCAACGGTGCGCCAGTTTTAATCGAGCATAGCTGGGCGGCAGCGATCGTCGATGAGTTGCAACCAGAGCCAACGGATATTCATATCGCCAAGTATCGCATGAGTGGATTTTGGGATACACCTCTCGATAGCATTCTGCGCAATTTGGGTAGAACTACGCTATTTTTTGCAGGGGTAAATGCCGATCAATGCGTGATGGCAACGCTACAGGATGCAAATTTTTTAGGCTATGACTGCATTCTCGTTAAAGATTGCACTGCCACGACTTCACCAGAGTTCTGCATGCAGGCAACAATTTATAACGTCAATCAGTGCTTTGGTTTTGTTACAGAATCCAGCAACTGCTTGGCAGCAATGACAAACACCACAGCAGAATCCTAAATTAGAATCCTAAATTAATAGTTGCGTAATTACGCTAAAGCTTGATTGAGCCCACACAATAGGATCGCAACCAAACAATATTCAAAAATACCTTCTGCCCAGAATTCAGCAATCCCAATATGGAAGCCCAACGCTGTGTGATTGCAGTAGCTAAATCCCCTAGAGACTATCAAGCCTATCGCATTAGTCCCCACGACACGAACCGCCTAGCGATCGTCTTTGATTCTAGCTCTGCCAATATCTCTCTAACAGTCTGCGTAGAAATCTTTGATGTAGGCGGTAAAACTCCACCCAACCGTCACAGTTTTGCAGTTGAAATGTTTTTCGTACTAAAGGGCGAAGGCATGGCATTTTGCGATGGGAAACCCATCCCAATTCGCACGGGGGATAGCCTACTCGTACCACCGACTGGCACACACCTGATTCAGAATACAGGGAGTTCCCGTCTTTATACTCTTTGCATTATGGTTCCTAATGAAGACTTCGCCGAGTTAATTCGCAGTGGTACGCCAGTGGCATTAGATGAAGAGGATTTGACCGTCCTGCACCGCAACCCAATACCCGCAATGGTTTGAGTTCTTTGTTTGCAGGCTCCTAATGATGCTTTCTCTCAGCCTGTAAAATTGAGAGAACTCGCCATATTTAACGTGAATTCAGGTTAAGGACTTCAGATCGCAGCAAGCTAACTTGTTGGAACCGAAGGGTTTGATCCCCCTGCCCTATCGGGCATCCCCCTTGAAAAAGGGGACAAGTAAATTCTCCCCCCTTTTTCAAGGGGGGCTGGGGGGGATCCCTGAGATGTATAGCGTTTCAGGTTTTCTTATCCCGAACTGACATTAGACTAAAGTGGAAGCTAACTATCCGTATTCAGTAAGTCGCGCAGGGTGCGAACTGATTCCATAAAGACTTGAACTTCTGGAACCTCCGATCGCATTAAGTCGGCTTTTGTGGCGATCGCTAAGAGTTTGCCTGCGTCCATAAACCCAATGCGATCGCCTAGCAAAAAGGCTTCTTGAATGTCATGGGTGACAAAAATGACGGTTTTTTCCAATTGTTTCTGGAGTTGTTTAAATTCTCCCTGAATCTCTAGGCGCGTAATTAAATCTAAGGCTCCAAAGGGTTCGTCCATTAGCAGCACGGGCGGATCGGCAGCTAAGGCTCTGGCAACGCCAACTCTTTGCCTCTGTCCGCCTGAGAGTTCGTGGGGATAGCGGTTCGCAAACTGCTCGGCATTTAATCCCACTAATTCTAAGAGTTGGCGCACGCGGTTGGCGATCTGCTGGCTCTGCCAACCCAAAAGCTTGGGAACTAAACCAATATTCGCCTCTACGGTGAAATGGGGGAAAAGTCCCGTCTCTTGGATGGCATAACCCGTCTGTCGCCGCAGTTGAATCGGATTCCATTTATTTGTAGAGATCCCATCTACCAATACCTCCCCTTGAGAAGGTAGCAGTAACCGATTGATCAGTTTTAAGGTGGTCGTTTTGCCACAACCACTCTTGCCCAAAAGCGTGACGATTTCTCCCTGTTCTACTTCAAAACTAAGCTCGGAAACCAAATCGCGGCGATCGAGCTGATAGGATGCGTTACGGAATTCGATGGCTTTTGGCATTGTTTAGCGATCGTCGGTAGTTTTAGTATCATACAATTTGGCGAGTCTACTGGCGGCTTGTTGATAGCGAGACACTAATTCTGGTGGGTTTCTGACTTGAACGCTATCCATAAATCGATTGAGCCATCGACAAAATTCGTTGAGCGATCGCGGTGGTAGGTTAATGGCGTAATCAAGATAATCTTTGCCCTTTTTGCCGATTTTTTGAAAGGGATGGCGATTCTCTCCTTCTTGAATGAAGGCGATCGCAGGTTCAAAGAAACGAACTTCAATTCGCATATATTTAAGCATTCCTTGTTTCTCTAAGGCTTGCTCTTCGCGATCGCCTAGATATAAGCCCCAACCCTTTTGCAATAGATCGTGAGCGATTTTAAGGCTGTGTTTTTGTAGTTCGATATCTCTTGGCGTACCGATGGGTTTTATATAGTCTCTAAAGCGATCGATGCGTTCGATTTCTATATGCTTATCTTCTATATATTCATACAACAAGTACCAAGCGATATCGTGGTAGAGCAGTTGTAACGGAACGACCTGTATGTAGCTAATGTTTCCTGCGTAGGGATCGGCATGGCGATAGAGTTCGATCGCTTGCCCGTTGTAAATTGCAGTTTCGATCGCATCGAGGCAGCTAAATAAATTATGCCGATTGGTTGGCTTGGCAAGCATTTCATCGGGGTTTGTGTAGATAATGGCACGGTCGATCTGCGATCGGACGGGATAGAGCAAGTCTTGAGCCGTTGTCTCTTGCAGTCCTCTGAGTTTGTTTTCGAGATCGCGATAGATACGAATGGCTTGCGGCGATCGCTGGTAGGTTGCCATGGAGGCGAGGGCATTCATGGCAATTTGGAGTTCGGGAATGGTCATGGCTCCTGTGCCCAGAAAGTAGCCCCAGCGGTAAATATGCTGGCTGAGAATGCCGTATTTTCGCAGGATCGTGAGGTCTTTGCGGAGGGTGGGAATGGCGTAGTCAGTCAGGGGAATTTGGTATTGCTGGGCGACTTCGCAGACTTTTTGACGCACGGCTTCGAGGGCTTCGTGGTGAGTACCTGTTTTTTTACCGAGGCGATCGGGACAGCCAACACCGGGATGATGGACAAATGTTGCAATCAATAGCAGCAACCGCTCAAAGGCACTAAGATCGCTATAGGGATGGAGTTGGCTGGGTTTAGGCATAGACTAAATTTCAGTAAGAAAATGCCAATATTTAAACAGAGTAGCATTTGTGCGTCTCTATGATTGCCATATATAGATCTTAGGTGAGTTCTAAAAATATTGGGAATTTCGTATACTTTACAGGTTTTCCCTGCTACATTGCTAACACAAGTATGTTTTAAGGGGCGTGTCTGCTATGCCTGAAAAGTTGCTTACAAATCGTGAAGGATCTGATGCGAGTTCAACCGCATGTATTTACACTGCGATTAGCTTTGCGCCTGTGCAAGGCTTTATCGAAAAATCTCGCAAGTTACGAGATCTCTATGGTGCTTCGCAAATACTTTCATATTTGAGTTATCGCATTGTCGAAGCAGCAAAAAGACTTGAAGGGATCACAGTAATTTCACCAGCAATCAGAGAGGGAGAATTAAGTATTGATCTGATACAAGGAATGCCCAATCGCATTTTGATTGTTGGTGCAATTAACCACGATCGAGCTTTCAATTTATTCCGTGACACACTAAATGATGCTTGGGGAAAGATTATCAAAGCTTGCAAAGATTGGGTAGAGCGTGAAATTACAAACGACGACATAAATCATAAATATAACTGGAATAGCTATGACTGGAATATGTCATGGAAACGATGGGAAATGCACGCATGGGAGATATTTGTAGGTCAGAATAACTCTAAGGATGACCAAAATAATCCTATCCATAGTGCAATGCGAGATCTAGAAACTCGTAAATTACGCCGAGCTTGGACTGTACCAAATTGGAATGGGGAAAGTTCTAGTTTGTCTGGGCATGATGCGATCGCTTATCCCAATATGGATCGAGAGATTACTAAAGAAAATAAGCGGAATGCAGGTCGTGAGCGAGATGAGATCGTTGATTTTTACCAGAGTTTGGCTGCTGCACTAGAAAATAGTAAACAACAAGATGAGCCAAAGTATCTTGACCCGTCAGAAAAGCTCAGTATTCCTGAACTCATTAAGCGTCTGGTAACACACCACCAAGTTTCGACTCTTGTCGATCGGATAGCTACTGAGAATAGGATAATCAGGCGTGGCGATCCTAGGCCAGTATTTCGGATTGATAATTTTAGCGAGCTGCTTCGCAAAGACGATGAATCTGGTGAAACTTATTGGACAGGATGGTTTATGGGAGATGGCGATGAAGTTGGCAAACATCTTAAAGAGTTATCCGATCTTCCTAGCCCCCACGATGCGGAAGCGGTAACAGAATTTAGCGCCAAGCTAAGAAATTCGGGTAGTAGCTTTCAAGATGGATTTGAACGAAAGAGACGAGGGCGGGTTGTTTATGCGGGAGGTGATGATTTTTTTGGTGTGATGTATAGCCACAAGAAAGGAATACACCTAAATGGGGCAGATGCGATTGATTGGTTGATTGATTTGAATAAAGATTGGAAGTCTAACAATCTTGGAATAAATCTTAGTGTTGGCTTCGTGTGGGCAGGGCATAGCGTTCCGCAACGTGATGTATTGCAGCATTGTCGCGAAGCTGAGAAGCGGGCTAAGAACTTGGGGCACGATCGCATCACAATTCGGATTATATTTAACAATGGACAGTTTGTGCAGTGGACTACACCTTGGGAATGTTTGAAATGGTTGAAGGATTATCGCGATCGGGATGGAACTCAAACTTATTTTAAGAACAAGGAGACTGGTAATTATGAGCTAACAGGTAAAAAAGCTAACTGGAGTCATGTTTATGGTGACTTAGCACAGCTTAAGGCGCGTCATGCTATCCCGCCCAAAAATCCCAAGCCCAAAAATGAAGATATAGCGATTGAGCTATTGAATCTATATTTTGGTAATGATAAGGGTACAAATCTGTCTGATAATCGAGAAAAAATTACAGGAGGAAGTGATACAAAATCAGTAATCGAATGGATTGAAAATATGATTCGAGTGGGGTGGCAGCTATGCTAAGAAGATTCAATTTCCTAATTAAAGTAAAGCCTTTAGGCTTTCTCTATGGCAGTGCAGGAGCTTTTTTGTCTGCTGAAAATCTTGTGGGTAAGTCAGGCGCAAAGTTTCCACCTGATGCTTCTGTTTTGTCAGGCTTGATATTGCGTATTTACCAAGAAGATTCAAAATCTAGTAAGGCTGAAATCGATAAAATCAAAAAAGATTTAACTGTTGCTGGAGCGTTTTGGGCTGAGGAGAGCAATCCTGAAAATTTTTATGTACCAATACCGCGATCGCGTATCTTTGGTAAAGAGATGATTGATCCTAAAACTCGCCATGAAAAAGAGAGCTATAACGAATGGGTTTTAGCTTCGGGTAAATGGGATCTAGCTGATAAGAAGAAGGAAGTTAGTAATGAGTACAAATGGCAAAAAATTGGCAGTTGGCAGAAACCTCTAGAGACAATTTTATGTTCAGGTTTATGCAAAGAAACGCCTTGGAAATTTACCCCAATTTTGCATCCCACGTTACAAGATGAACAGCGTCATACACTGGAGAAAGATGGACTTTTCTTAGAGAATGCTGTTCAAATGAGAGAGGATACCTGTTTGGTGTATCTCTCAACCCATGCTCTGACTGATGGCTGGTATCGCTTTGGTGGTGAAAGTCACCTTGTAGAAATTACCAGTCATGAATTAGATGAAGACAGCACAATCAATGAATTATTAAAGGAAAAGATTGAGCAGAGCTTTGCTTTAATTTGCCCTGCGGTTTGGGGAAGTAACAATTTATCTACCCGTTATCCTTCAGAATTTAAAGCTAGTGGTAAGCCGCCACAGATGCTGACCGATCGCCCTATGCCTTTTCGTTATCGACTTGGTAAAGGCGATGGCAAATCATCTAGTACTCTCGGTATTGGACGATATGCTGTGCCTGCGGGGACGGTGTATGTGCTAAAGCATGAACTGAACAGATCTTGGTGGGAAATTTCCGAATGAGTGGTTTCCTCAAAGTAGGGCAAACTTACCAGAAGGTCAAAATACGCTGCTAAAGCAGTTTGGCTGTGGTTTGTGTTTACCAATTAAAATTGAAGGAGTGGACTAATGTATAAAAAAGCTTACGGTATCATTGAAACCCTCGCTCCTCTGCATGTTAGCGCGGCGGCTGGTGAAGAAACAGGTAATCTAAATCTCATTTTTCGCGATCAGTTTACACAGACTGGAGTGATCCCAGGAAGTTCGATTCGTGGACGTTTTCGGTCTGATATGCGGCAAGATATACGACCGGAAAGTGGACGTGATTACAACTACTGGTATGGACAAGAGGCAGATAAAAAGGATGGTGAGGGTAATCAAATTGAGACGAAGGAAGCGTTGATTAAATTTGAGTATGCTTCGATTGTGTGGCTGCCAGTTTACTGTCCTAATCAACCTGTGGTTTGGGTATCTTGCCCGACATTACTCAAGCGCTATTGCCGTATTACAGGTAAAGCTAATCATGATCTTCAGCCATACAAATATTCTGGGAGTATCCCTAACGAAAAGCTTTTCTTTAATCTCGGATTTCTAAAGTTGGCTGGCCAAGATAGTGAATTAAAAAATTATTTGCCTGAGGCGATCGCAGGTAAGTGTCAATATCCGCTAGTTGTGGTTGATGACAATGACATGGCAATGATTCACGATATGGCTTTATATCGTCAGAGTCGAGTTGCATTAGAAGACACGCAAAAGAAAGCTAAGAAAGGAGCCTTTTTTAATTTAGAAGCATTGCCAGAAGGAACGGTCTTGGCTTTTCCGTTGGCAATGCGTGAGGTCAATGAAGACAACGAGGTAACATGGAAACATCGCCAATTCAAGGATGAAATGCAACGCCTAGAGATCTTTGCGTAAAGGGACTC
>NZ_JAZBJZ010000047.1:13393-37685 GCF_036349135.1 Tumidithrix elongata BACA0141 | reverse complement strand
AGTCCCTTTACGCAAAGATCTCTAGGCGTTGCATTTCATTCTTGAATTGGCGAATCATTAAATGTCCAACGGGAAAATATATGCCAGCGGTGTGCAGTTTTGCTAACTCTAATGGCATTGCTGCTAATGATTCCTCGGATCAATCTATTTGGAGGATTTACGATACTTTCCGTGGCAGGATCGGAATAATTTGTGCGACCTTCACTACTCAGAAATGCAATGGATACTTTAAAATAATTGGCAAGCTCTCGACCGCGAGCGATCGCATCAACCACGCTTGCTTCCTCATAGATTAATAGATTTCCTTCGTCTTTTAGCGTGATTGAAACTTGCCACCCCATTGCCACAGGCTCCTCAAACGCCCCACCTAAAATGTAAGCCGACTTAATGGCAATGTGGCTAATATTATTGAGATGAAATCTTAGCTGTCTAGTCTCTTTTTTGGGGGTCACTATTTTCCATGAAACCCAACCGTCCTTGCTATCGATAACTGAAGCATTTGTTTGTTTCTTATGATAGAAATATTGTTGTTTTGCAAAGAGTCTATCTAAATACCAAAGAACAGCCGAAAAAAGGACGATCGCGGATTGGTACTTTTCTAAACGATAGGTTGCAATGGATAGCAAGCAAAAGATAACAAAAAGGATTAAATTAAAGATTCCATTATCTACCTGTTCTCCTGAAATTAATTCTGCCCAGATGAGCTGGCTAAGATATTTCATGATGGCTTCCAGAGCTTTCTTCAGCCAGACAATTGGTAAGAGAAAGATTGTATAAAACCCTTTGCTTTGACTGGAGATTTGACTTTGGAATTTCATCTATTCTAACGATTGAAACTGAATATACAGATCTAAAGTTCGGTTTGAGATTTGGCTCGCTTTCTAGCGTCTAGAGAATACAACACATTATATTAATACAACACATCACCTTTGGGTAAAGTTAGGCTTCGCAAACCAAAAACAATTGCCCAAAAACAATTGCTAGAGTCAATCAGTTCTAAGGCTACGATCGCCTAGCGAATACTTTTTTAATTAGCTAATCACAGCGACAGAAACAAAACTGCCTCTAAAGGTTAAAAACCCATTGATATATCTAGTTTGGACTTCATTCAGTTGTGCTTTTAAGCGCCAGTCTGAAATACAAAATGCTTGGCGAAAACTCGCCAATATTGTGGCGAATATCGCCATTGTAAGCCAGACTTCCAATTTCTATGATGGGTTTGTCAATCAATGAGAAACCATCATGGATACCCAAATCCTTCCCATTAGCGATGCCGTTAGAACCTCCCCCGCTTTAGAAAAACGCCTGAGTATTCGAGAAATGTCCGCCGAAGATTGGATCGAACGCTATGCCAGTGGCACGCTTCGTAAAAACAAACGTTTGGGCATGGCATGGCACAACCAATATTTAACCGAGCGCGTGGCCTTTGAGTTTGGTTGGGAGTTTGAGCTACAACCTCGTAGCCGCGTTACTTTTGGGGATGCATTTACAGAAGGTGATGTGCCGGGCATCACAGAGGCGGGCTGGCACATCGATCGCTATCTCGAACTCTCCGTATTTCCTGAAGACCGTCTAGAGTGCAAATATTTGCAGGTTGAATATGCCGATGGCAGTAAAAAAGAAGGCATCGGCATGGTTGTTCGAGTCACCTCCGCCGCTTGGATTGGGAAGGGCAATCTCGTCTTCGTAGTGGTTGCCATTTTCGATCCCCAGACTCAAGCTTGGCAAAACGCTCAAAATCCATTCTAAACAAGAACTTTCCTATGAAATTTATCGTCATTGGTCAAAGCCAATCGGGCAAAACGACCCTAGCGCAGCATATTGCTCAAACCTATGGATTTCAACATATCAGTGCATCAGATTGGGTAAAACAGGTTTGGCAATTATCCGTTGAGGATTTTGCCAGTCGTGAAGACTATATCAAAGCTATCACCGAGTACAGTTTGGAATATTTGCGAAAGTATCCCAATGCCTGCATTGATTACATCCGCGATCGCTTAGATTACAGCGACAAAACGGTCATTGATGGCATTCGCAATCCCCATGATTTTGTGAATTTGTTTGACTGGCGGAGCGATCGCTGCCTCTATTTGAACTACCAATGCAACCCCATTCCCACCAATTCTTTCGAGCGAGGTTTAAGCGTGATTCAAACATACCTGCATTTGGTTGCACGAAAATCACCTGCTCCAAAAGCATCAGGCGATCGCCCTAGATTTCCAAGCATTTAACGAGATCGATCGCTACAACGACTCCCTGTTTTTTTTGAATGAAGAATGAAGGAGGATTTTTGCCATGATTCACTACGATCTACCGCAGCTCATTTCTGGTTTTGTCGATCGCAAACTGCTCTTCGATCTTGATGGTCAAACGGAGGGCATCCTTCCCTGTCAAATCTTTAGCCTTGCCGCCTATGCCCAAGAAGCTCTCACTTTCCAAATCTTACTAGAGGATGGCAGCTTGTTTTCCTACGTTCCTTTGCACCTGCTCTATCATAAGCCACCCGAAGCGATCAATCTTTTGGAATTGGAGGATCTGGTCTACCATAATTGCCCTGATTCTACCCTCTGCATCCATCGATTTGAACGATTGAGCCGTGATGTCGTGAATTGCTTTTTTAAACGCAAACAAGCTTGGCTGGTTGGTGATTATATCTTTACTATGGATTGGTACTGTGGGAACGATTTACTGCATTTTATTCAACTGCACAATGGACAATTTGCACTCTTACCCAATCATAAAGTCAAGTTTCTCAATGGAGATCCTCATTTCCAGCCATTCAAAAAGTTACATGCTATTTGGAAGGTGTAGAGTAATTCTCGACTACTCATGTTCAACGTGCCATGTAGCATGGGTCAGGGCTTTAACGGAGGCAATTAGCTATTTAAGTCATAATATAAAGCAAATACTCTCATTTTGCCTTTAGGTTCAATCAATTTCTCCTATTTACTCAAGAATGAAACAGCCCGACCTTGAAAAAAGGGGGGTGAAGAGATTCTTCTTGATTCTTAAGGAGGATTGAGGGGGATCTTGAATTGCATTGCGGTTCAGGGTTTCTTATTGCCGAACTGACGTTATTTGAAGTAGGTAGGGGCAATTCATGAATTGCCCCTACACGATATCTGGATAGCGGATTTTTGGTCACGATCTCAACATATTCCCTAGCCACAGAGATGCATATGTCTTATGCATTACTTTTCCCATGAAAAAGACTTGCTAGCGTTGGGTATGGCTCTATTTATCATTACCTATGATCGCTGCACATCATACCTACTATACGGTTAATAACCTCACTGCTGAAGCCGCATTACAAAAGCTAAAGGAAGGCAACGATCGCTACGTTCTCGATCATGTCGAGCATCCCCATGAAGGGGCTCAGCGTAGGGTAGATCTCTCCATTGCCCAACATCCCTTTGCGATCGTATTGGGATGTGCTGACTCTCGCGTTGTGCCTGAATTAATTTTCGATCAAGGTGTTGGCGATCTATTTGTGCTCAGGGTTGCCGGACATATTGCTGACGATGCCGTGATTGCTAGTATTGAGTTTGCGGTCGAGCATCTTGGCACGCGGCTCGTTGTGGTACTGGGGCATGAAAGATGTGGTGCTGTGATGGCTGCGATCGAACATGCCTTTTCAGAAGGAAAACTCAATTCTCTCATTAGTTACATTGAGCCTGCGGTAAAGGCTGGTCAGGAAGTAGGAGGCGATGTGGTCACAAATACGGTGAAAGCTCACGTAAATCTGATGGTAAAAGCGCTCCAATCGACCGATCCCATTCTGTCCCATGAGGGCATGACTGGAACCCTGAAAATTGTACCTGCTTATTACCGATTGGCAACAGGTAAGGTCGATTTTCTCGACACGATCTGATTGTCTTACCGTTTGTCTTGCCCTTTAGAAGAGCAAACGAATGCTGCAACGACCTGTGATATTCTGCAAGTGCTAGAGAATCATGAGGAATACCCTTGCGACGCGCTTCAACCCATGGGAGATTCAAATTTCAGGTCATCACGAAGCCTGCCTTAATTCGTTTGTCCATACTTTTTGCCATCTTGACAGTCGTCATTATCTGCATATGGTTAGGGATGTTTCAGATGCCCGATCGCAGTTATAGAGGACAACTCCAACCTCTACGACCAGAAGAAATTGCACTAAAAAATGCTTTGCAGCAGGATGTAAAAAAGCTGGCAGTTGAGATTGGTATGCGTAACTACGATCGATATGCGCAGCTCAACTCCGCAAAAGATTTTTTGGCAACTAGTCTAACTCAAGTGGGCTATGAAGTGAAGCAGCAAGAATATAAAATCTCTCGCGAATCATACTTCAATCTTGAAGTTGAACGTAAAGGAACGAAGAAGCCCGATGAAATCATCTTGGTTGGCGGGCATTATGATTCAGTATTTGGCAGTCCTGGTGCAAATGACAATGGCACGGGTGCAGCCGCCACCTTGGAACTTGCCCGTCTATTTTCCAACAAGTCTCATTCCCGCACGATTCGTTTTGTTGAGTTTACCAATGAAGAACCTCCATTCTTTTGGACGGAAAACATGGGAAGTTTGGTATATGCCAAAGGGTTACGCGATCGCAATGAGAATGTAATCGCCATGCTAAGCCTTGAAACCATGGGATATTTCTCAGAGGTGGAAGGTAGCCAAAAATATCCTTTCCCAATTGGCTTGTTATATCCTAGCCAAGGGAATTTCATCGGGTTTATTGGAAATCTTGGCTCTGGATCGTTAGTGCGAAAAGCGATCGCCTCGTTTCGTCACCATGCCCAATTCCCTTCGGAGGGGGCTGCCCTACCTGACTGGATTCCAGGCGTTGGTTGGTCGGATCACTGGGCTTTCTGGCAACAGGGCTATCAAGGAATTATGGTTACAGATACCGCTCCTTTTCGTTATACCCATTACCATACAAAGCAGGATACGCTAGATAAAATTGATTTTGAGAAGCTCGCACGCATTGTGTCTGGATTAGCAGGGGTAATCTCCGATCTTGCAGAGTAGAATTCCTATGCGTCACTTATACGTCACTTAGGTAAATAGGTGCGAAAGACATAGTCATTCTGACGTTGGGATAGATGACATCCCATACAGTTTGTCAGAGTACCCCTAACTTGAGTTTTTTGTGTGTCCCCTGAAACCACAGCAAATTCCCAGCCCCCTGCTTTCGGATTGAAGGAGGGCTGATGCTTGATCATGACTGTATACAATAGGGCGACATCTTCCAGCGATCGCGGATCGACCTTCTTTTTCACAATGATAGAGCCGATCGGAAAAGGTGTCGATTTGGGAGACATCATGGCATCGCGCCCAATAGGATTCACAAAGACTGTAATGGCTTTATTGGCATGGGGGTCATTTTCTGGGCGTAGTTGTGTAGGATCGGCACATAACTGATTCACTTGAGGCGAGATTGAATAGGGATTAGGATTGACTTGATACCATTTCGTGCGATCGCTCAGATTTGTCACATCAATCTGAGGTTGAGTCACTGACTTTGTGGGTATCTTGGGGGGCGTTGCTGGAGAGATCGGTGGTTCTGATGCGAAAATCCATACTGCGAGACTTACAAATAATGAAAGTGCAAAAAACAATATTGCTTGACGGATCTTTTTGTGGTTAATCATGTTGAGCAATCGGGCCCTGATGAGATGAATGCAGGATCGGTAGGTGTTTTGCACTATATCCTGTGCGATTGTGACAAAATCTCAAGATTACTGTTCCTAAAGTAGGATTCTATATACTTACTTGCTTAGATAATCTTGGTCTGGTTAAATATCGTAGTTAGCTTGGCATTAAATTTTGTATGCAAAAAACAATTTTGGCTGGTTTGGTATTAGCTGCCGTGGGGGTTGGCATGGGGGCAGCGATCGCCTTTCGCCTAGTCAGTAACAGTACGAGCAGAATCTCAATTGCCACCACCGAATCTACAGTTAGCAGACAACAATCCGATCTAACCAGCTCTACAACCGAGAATAATCAAGCCACGGGTCAAGTCAAAACTGGTGCAGACAAGTCTTTCTGCCAGTTTAACGCGCTCAACTCTGTTACCAATTCTTTGTATCAAGTGCAGGCAATCAATGCGATCGCCCACGATCCTTTGCCTACCCTATCGAACTTTAGCGGGCTCCTCAAACCAGAATTTCTCGCCAGTTTTACACCTGCACCCTTTCCTAAAATTAGCGATCGCGCTCGTTCTGCTAGCGTGCCCATCATCATGTACCACGACATTACCACCAGCAAAGAGGTGTCATGGGATGTCACGCCCACCGAGCTAGAAGAGCAAATCCAAGCGATCTACGATAATGGGCTGACCCCAATCACGCTCGACCAATTGGTCAATCATCTCCGTACAGGGTCTTCTTTACCCGAAAAACCGATTTTGCTGACCTTTGATGACAATTATTTAGGGCAATATACCTATGCCTTCCCACTCCTAAAAAAATATAACTACCCTGCAGTTTGGTCAGTTCACACGCGCTTTGTAGGTTCAACCGCTGGCAAACCCAAAGCTACATGGGATCAGCTCCGAGAAATGCAGCGCAGTGGTTTAATTACGATCGCCTCCCATACGGTCAATCACTACAATATGCTGAGGTTAGATGATGCCAAAGTGGAAGAGGAACTGCGCGTCTCCAAGCAAGTGCTAGAAAAAGAATTAGGGATTTTCATTCGCTACTTTACCTATCCTGAGGGTTCTTACAGCGATCGGATCAAGCAAAAAGTCGCCGAAGCAGGTTATGAGGCAGCCTTGACCATGAGTCTCGATCCTTACCAAGAGAAACCAGCCAATACCTCCGAGGATATTCTCTCGATCATGCGTTACGGTCAGTCTCGCATTCGAGAAGCCATTCCACTGGCATCGGGAGGAACGCCATCGGATTCCTTTAATCTATTTCCTAATTTGACTGCTTCTGGGAATAGTGGCATCAATTTCACTACACCCGTACAAAAGCGACAGGTCAGTATTGACGGTTTTCCAATCACCTTGGTCTATGGGGGCAGACCTGTAACCGTTCATGCCGATAAACGTGGCAAGGTCGAAGAGATCATGAAAACTGCCGAGGCGATCGCCGCAGTAGATGGAGGTTTCTTTTCCTTAGAACGCATTGATGGCAATAAGATGATCGGTCCCGTCTTGAGTCAATTTTCTAGTAATGCAGGTATATTTAATCCTGGCAATAAAGGAGAAAATCCACTTTTGAACGGTCGGCCTCTGGTTTTAATTAGTCCGACGGGAATTAAGTTTGTACCGTTTGATGCCAGCAAGCATTCAAGTTTAGATGCGCTCAAAGCCGAATTGCCTGATGTCACTGATGCCTTTGTTGCTGCGGGTTGGCTTGTCCGCGATGGTAAACCCCAAACCGCAGAAAGTTTTGGTAAGTTGTACGGTTTTGATGCCAGCCGCGATCGCGCTTTTTGGGGCATCGATCGCACGGGTAGACCTGTGATCGGCGTTACCCAAGAAATGATTGACTCGGTAGGGTTAGGCAAGCTTTTAGCCAAGGCAGGTTTGCAGGATGTGGTTATGCTTGACTCTGGGGCTAGTGCTTCCTTGGCTTATCAAAATCGCTCGATGATGAGTTACGAACCTCGTCCTGTCCCCCATGTTGTGGCACTCTTGCCCCCCAATCCCGCCAAAACCGAAGAGACAAACACGACGATTACCTGTCCTGTCAGTTTTTCTCCTGCGAGTTCCCCCACCCAAAATTAATGCAGGGAATCCAAGGGGCAGTGAATGGTCTGTGCCGATCTTATTTTCCGAGTTGAATGCCAAAGAGTGTGTTTAAGCGATCGCGTACCCATGTAATCGCGGCAGATTCCGATCTTTTAATTTCCTCTTCATTCAGCAATCCCATATTAATGAGAATCTGCTGGCGTTCTGAGAGTTTGAGCGCAATTTGTTCGCCAAGTTCTTTATGATCGGTCAGTAATTTTTGCAGTTGTCTGCGTCCAATTACAAATAGGGTCGTATCGGTCAAAGCCCTCACGGTTGCCGTACGCGGTGTCCCTGTAAGCAGGGCAATTTCCCCAAAAAACTCTCCGTGATGGAGCGTTGCAATGTGAGTATCTGTGCGCTCAGAAATAATCTCTACAGAGCCTGAGAGAATAATATAAAACGTGTCACTTGGATCGTCTTGCTTGCAAATTACTTGGGGCGGAGTAAAATGCTGGCGAAATCCACTTGCAATCACTGCTAATAATTCGGTATCTGTACATCGTTCAAAATAAGAAACCCGTCGCAATAAATCTCGTAGACTGCGTTTACTCACAGTTTTGACTGTAAGTTTATTCTTCCCTGAATTTGTTGAATCTGTCGTTGGTTCGGGTTTATCAAAATTGATTTTCTTCTCCCCATTTTCATAGCCATTATCACTAATTTTTTCACTGGGTTTATCGTTGGGTGAGTGATTTTGAAATAGGGGTCTTAATGCTTCGATATTCCGAATTCTGAGATCGCGATGGGGATAAGGAATTTCAATGCCACGTTGGCGTAGTTCGTATTCAACTCTAAAATTTAAAGCACTTTTAATCGGCTCGTTCTCATTGGGATTATTGACCCAAACCAGTAATTGAAAATCTAAGGAACTATTACCAAAGCCTTTAAACCAAACCTCAGGGGGTGGATAGGAAATGACCCTAGGTTCCGATCGCGCTGCTGCTAATAATGCTTCGGTCAGTAGGAGCGGATCCGTGCCATAGGCTACTCCAACAGGTAAATGAATGCGGCAAATATGACCGCCATAGCTCCAATTTACGGTGTCATTTTCGATGAAGCGCTGATTAGGTACGATTACAAATACATCATCATTGGTTCGCACAATCGTCGAGCGAATGGATATTTTTTCGATCGTTCCTTGTAGTCCATTAATTTCAATGTAATCGCCGACTTTAATGGTTTGCTCGAATAATAAGACCAAACCACTAATAAAATTACTGGCAAGATTTTGCAAACCGAAACCGATTCCAATTCCCAGAACCCCTACAACTACAGTTAAGGAACTAAGATTAATTCCAGCAGTTTGTAAAACGATCGCAATCCCTAAAACGGTTAGGGAATACTTGATAGAAACAGCTACAGCTTCTTGAAGACCTCGATTTAAGCCTAATCTTGATAATAGCGATCGCCTAATGATTTCTGTAGCAATTCTTGCCACAATAAATACGACAATGATTTGTATCGTAAGAGAGGCGATGGACGCAAAAGAAAACTTCACGCCCCCGACATCAAAAATCGGATGCACTAGAAAATTGTATAAACTGCTGAGTAGGTTATCCATGAATTTATACGCTGATATCCTGACAGGAATCGTTGAAAAAGTTACTTAAAATTCTTGTGAGAATAAATCAGAACGAAAAGGCACGGAGCTATGTGCTGAGCCTGTCGAAGTATCGAAACCCAAACCTCACAGGCGATAATAGGATTGCTATACAAAGAGTTCGATCGCAGATAAAAGGTTCCACTGGTTTATTCTGAATCCTATACAAGTCTAGCTTTCTATTTTCCTGTTGTCGAACATCCCCAAGTCTGCTTTTTATACCATTTTCACCTGACTATTCATGCACATACCCAATATTATTTTGCCCGGTTACTTAGCAGGAGCCTCAGACTATATAGTGATTGAAAAAACCCTGCGATCGCAAGGACATCCTGCGATTGTGGTGCCGCTCAAGTGGTGGGAATGGCTGCCCACCGTGGGCGGACGTTCGATCGCCCCGATCTTAGAAAAACTCGATCTCACGGTCGAGCAAGTGCGATCGGAGTATGGAGTCTCTAAGGTGAATATTATCGGACATTCGGCGGGCGGGTGGCTGGCAAGAATTTATCTAGGCGACCAGCCCTATTACGATCACATTTGGAAAGCACGCGATCGCGTCGCCAAGTTGGTTACTTTGGGTACGCCCCACCGCAGCCTCGAACCCTGGACGCGTAAAAATCTTGGCTTTGTCAACGACAATTACCCCGATGCCTTTTATGAGGATGTGCAATATATCTGTGTAGCAGGGCGATCGGTTTATGGTGAAAAGAGCCTCTCTAAGTGGGTTACCTACAGCAGTTACGAACTAACCTGCGGTACGGGTAATACTTGGGGGGATGGGATTACACCCATTGAGGCAGCACACCTAAGTGGCGCTGAAAATCTTATATTTGAAGGAGTTCATCACTCACCTAAAGCGGGTACTTGGTATGGCTCACCTGAAATCATTGACGACTGGGTTAAATATTTGTAATGCCAATCTAAAAAATATTTCTAAAAAATATTGATTGGCTATAAAGTAACGTTGGCAAGGGCTTTAGGGGATTTCTAATTTCATCGAAACGCGATCGCAGATGAAAAATCTCAGCATAAATTACTAGGGGAAATCGCAGTATAAGGCTAGACATTTTTAGAAATCCAAGCTATATTTTGATGGTGTGAGGAGCGAACAAAAGAAAGAGCCTAGACGAAACAGGGAAAGTCTTAGGCTCTTTCTTTGTTTTGTGGGGTCTTTTGAATTTAGATGTCCGATCGAACTCAAATCCGCTAGCTGCTAGCTTTACAGTCTAGCTATGCGATCGCTTCAATTTTAGAGGTACGAACATAGTAGGAGTCGAACCTACAACAGACCAGATAAAGATCGGTGGCTCTACCATTGAGCTATATGTCCCATTTACGTATGGCTACGGAGAATTTCTCTGACCTCAACCAAAATAATTCCCAGCATATTTTTGCCACTGCCATCTTGACCGCATCCCCAGTAATAGTCATTAGGGGCATTCTCAACTAAATGTTGATTTCCCGTTCCCAGTAGAATTTCTTGAATATCCGTATGGGTTTTGAACTTTTGTAGTACGCCCAATCGCATGACATCGTCTTTGACTTGTTCCCAATCTTGGCGCAGGGGATGGCTGCGATCTCGTCCCATATTTGCTGCATCTTTAGGGGCTTTTGCATTCTGGATTTTTTCTGCCCAAGCGCGATCGGTCGTAACAAATTTCTGAGCTTGAAAGTAATGTTCGCTGGTTGCCCACCAGAGCCCGTCAAGCATAAAGCCATGTCTAGAAAAATTAGAGAAACAACCGTAGGGTTCTTCGCGATCGCTATAAAAGTAAATCGTCATTGCTATGTACGTGATTGAATAAATCGGCAATTCTTAGTGTAGTCCACTAGGCAGGTACTGCCCCTGCTCCACCTGCGTTATCGGCACAGTGCGTCGCTATTTCCGCCTCTAGTGGAAAAAAGGAGAGCAGAGGAATCGAACCCCTAGAGCATCACCCTACCCTGGTTTTCAAGACCAGTTGCCAGCCATTTAGCGGTGCTCTCCATTTGGGGTGTCTGACGGGACTCGTAGACGCGAAGCGACTTCTCGAAGAGTACCCGTTAATGGCTAACTTCACAGGCTAGTATCTCGACCACTTCGACTTCAGACACATAGGCATAGTAGGACTCGAACCTACAACAAACCGATTAAGAGTCGGTGGCTCTGCCATTGAGCTATATGCCCCGTACATACTATTTCCATAAAGCGGGGATGGCAGGACTCGAACCTGCACGAGTCACTTTAGAAGAGTGATGCTCTATCCTTTGAGCCACATCCCCATTGAGTTTTGCCAAAATCCATCGGACTTCTTTTTTGTTACACTGACGTTTTTGGATAATGTAGGTCGATTTACCTCCCTCCCTAGAGACAAACTCCTTAAGCATGACATCCCAAAAACAGCCAAAGGGTGGCAAATTCGCTACAGTCATGTAATACCAAATACCATCCACCCTGCGATAGTGATGATAGGCATCGATTTTGATGAAATCATCGACTGGTTTAGGTGGTGCTTTGGGAATTCGCTCCGCCAAACAGAGAATGCCCGTATCTGGATGAATGTAGAATTGGTCGTATCTCCACTTACCAAGCTCTCTACCTCGATAGGTACTGGATTTACGGCAAGGCACTCCATCAACGATCTCCACATGTCTCTCGACATATTCCCATAGATGCGAAAGAATATGTTGCCCTGATAGGGTACTACTATCCAGACTTTGACAAAGTTCGCTAAAAATTCGATCCCAAGGTTGTCCTAGTTGGGAATATAGAAACCGCCGTAAAGGGGCAAGATGATCGGAAAAGTGCTTGGTTTTTCCTCGAACCTTAATGAAATAAGGGCTGAGTAAACCATCCTCACTGGCTACGTTGGTCAAGCGATCGAGCGTTTTACGAACGCCTTTGAGTCTGCGTGAACTCAGTCTCATGCCACCGCGCGGACGTTCGATGGTAAGCTCGTGGAGCCGATGCTCGCTCATAACCTCAAATATCTCCTCATAGAATGTTGAACGATTAGAATGTGACAAGTCAGCTTGGCGAAAAATATCTGTAACACGGCAATTTCTCCTTTTTAATTTTTAAGTGGATACTGGTGGGAATCGAACCCACATCGTTCTACTTGCAAGGTAGACGCTTTCCCAGTTAAGCTACAGACCCATACAGGAGTGCTAGGAAGGAGCTAACACTCCCGACGAGGATGGTAGGAATCGAACCCACATAGCTAGTTCCGAAGACTAGCGTCCTGTCCGTTGAACGACATCCCCAAAATAACCCCGACAGGATTTGAACCTGTAACCGCTTGCTTGTAAGGCAAATGCTCTCCCATTGAGCTACAGGGTTTAGCGAACTCCACCTTGGAGGGTGAAAGCGAATGACGAGGGTCGAACTCGTGCGAAGAGTTTGGAAGACTCACATGCTAGCCACTACATCACATTCGCATTATTAGGTGTCAGCCCAAGCTGATGACAGGAATTGAACCTGCAACCCATCGCTTACAAGGCGATCGCTCTGCCCGTTGAGCCACATCAGCAGATTGGTGGCAGGGAGAGGAATCGAACCTCTTGATTTCTTGGTTATGAGCCAAGTGAGCCCGCCATTGCTCCATCCCTGCAAAGGGTCGTACTGGAGTTGAACCAGTCTTGAAGTGCTTAAAAGGCACCCGCGTAAGCCGCTCTGCCAACGACCCAAAATCCGAGTGGTAGGATTTGAACCCACGACCTTCTGCTCCCAAAGCAGCCGCGCTCCCCCTGCGCCACACTCGGTAATACTCTCGACAGGACTTGAACCTGCACATGAAAACTCAACCTGGCTTCTCGAACCAGTGCGTATACCATTCCGCCACGAGAGCAAATACCCCTGACTGGACTCGTAGCCGCGAAGCGACTTCTCGAAGAGTACCAGCAAAACTCTCGCTCTGAAGGAGAGACGTATACCTTTCCGTCACAAGGGCAAAATACTCCTGAGAGGACTCGAACCTCCAATATCTCGGGTCTAAGCCGAAAGCCTCTGCCAATTGGGCTACAGGAGCAAACTGGGAAGGAAGGAATCGAACCCTCAACCGTCGCATTCAAAGTGCGATCGCTTTGCCTATTTGCGTACTTCCCAATAGAGCGAACTGCCAAGGTAGGGCTTGAACCTACAGGCTCCTGTTTCAGAGACAGGCGACTTTACCAATTTGTCTACTCGGCATCGATACCTAATTTAATTGAATTCGCTAAGGTTCTAAATTACGGTATAACTGCCTCGGCAGGACTTGAACCTGCAACCCCTCCGTTAACAGCGGATAGCTCTGCCATTGAGCTACAAGGCAATAAATCCCTTAGATCAGAATCGAACTGACGACCTCCTGTTGTTCAGACAGGCGCTACTACCATCTGAGCTACCAAGGGATAAGGAGAGAGAGGGATTTGAACCCTCGACGGTGGTTACTTCCGTTCCTTCTTAGCAGGAAGGTGCTTTAAGCCTCTCAGCCACCTCTCCATATGGGTCGGGTAGGAATTGAACCTACAGTGCTAACGCTCCGGTTTTACAGACCATTACTCACGCCATTGAGAGCCAACCCAACACGGTGCTGACGGGATTTGAACCCGCGATCGCTGACTTGACAGGCCAGTCGCTTATACCGTTTGCGTACAGCACCAAAATGTATAAAAAAAAATGGCGCAGGGACTAGGATTTGAACCTAGAATGTCAGTTTTGGAGACCGAAGTGTTGCCAATTACACTATCCCCACAAGAAAGAAAAGAGCAACCAAAGAGGGATTGCCAATTTCTTGGAAGTTGGTTTTGAAGTTGGTCTTGATTTGGTAGCAGTGGCGGGATTTGAACCCACATAAATCTAGTTATGAGCTAGACGCTTTAACCAATCAGCCACACTGCCAAGTTGTAAAAAATCAAGCTGCGAAAAATCAAAATCTTTCGCAAGGCCGAGGTGAGAGTTGAACTCACGCTTAGATGCTTTGCAGGCATCCTCCTTAGACCGCTTGGATACTCAGCCATTTGGTAGTCCTGACGAGAATTGAACTCGCTCCTTCACGTTGAAAGTGTGACGGCTTAAACCATTTGCCCACAGGACTAAAACTTGCTAAACCTTGGGGATGAATTACCCTGTACTACAACGAAGTAATTATTTCGTTGTAATTTACATAGATATTTCACCCCACGTACTACAAGACAATTTCTTTAAAACACAGCTTAAATGCTTTGGATTTAAGAAACGCTTCGTATAAAAATGATGGCGATGCTATTGATTTTTCATGGTTCGGTTGGGGGTAAAAAGCTACATAACTTACCTTTGCTTTAGGCGATGTATTACTTTGTAACCTCATGTACTACATACTACACACGTACTACAAATTTGGCAAGGGGGTACTACAAAAAAATTGAAATTTTTTGAACGCAGTCGCGATCGCTTGATTTTCTCGCTAATGACGCTTTGGCATGGGCTTTCTGAACAAGTCATCCTTGTCTTAGTTATAGTCTTGTATTATTGCCATGAGTCTTACGGGAAGTCTTGTGTTATTGATTTAAGGCTCAGGTTTAGGCATTTAAATTTTGAAAATACATTTATAGCAATCGCAGAGGTTAAGACAAAATTCTCCTCGTTGGCTGAGCAGAACTGAAGCCTAATTCGTCCGATTCGGCTTGGCTACTGGTATATTTTTATCTGTCTTAAATATAAAATCACGATCTTGCTTTGAGTCTTATTGAGAGTCTAATATCATCTAAATAAGAATGCCTAGAATTCGTTATATTAAATCGCTGAGCAGATCGGAGATTTCGCCTTGGGCATTGGTGCGGTTGTCATCGTAGAGCATTAACGTATCGAGCTTTTTATGCCTCGAGAGTTTTTGGACTTTGCGAACGTTCCCATTCGTGGCATCCAATGCAGCAGTAATCGCAGAATGTCGGATGCGGTGGGGAGACATTTGTTTAGAAATTCCAGCTTTTTTAGCTGCGTTGTTTACTAGTTGGTAAATCGCAGAGCCTGTTAGCCGATGTCCGTAGCTGGCAGAGTCGAGCGCCGAAAATAGCGGCTGATTTGGATTGTGAGATTCAATCTCCATAAGCCATGCTTGAATCGCAACTGTTGTAGCTTGGCTGAGACTAATAGAAGTTTGCTGCGACCCTCTACCTTTACCAAGAATTTTTAGCGATCGCATTTCGGGGTCAAAATCACCGATATTCGCACTAGCAATCTCATTACGGCGCAGGGCGTTATCCCATAACAGACGCAAAATGGCATAATCTCTTTTACCTGCAAGGGTTTCGCGATTTGGAACCTCTAACATAGCTTTGATACCACTGGTTTTGATACCTGTCGTATCGCGATAGGTTTGAACGGTTTCCCCTTGAACCTCATTTAGATTCCATTGGCAGTGACCCAGTTTACCTGCATAGTCAACGAGAGATTTAATCGCAGAGAGCCGACGGTTGACCGTAGCTTCTTTCAGATCTTTGGCAATCATTGCGGATTTGTATTTCAAAACCAGCGCGATCGCATCAAATCGATCTAGCCTTAAAAACTGTCTGACTAATTCCTCGGAGGGTAAGCGATCGTAGGCAGCTAAAAAAAAGTACTTCAAGTCTTTTTCGTAGGCTTTTTTTGTGTTGATGCTACGTTTGTCGGCAAGTAGGGCAGTAAGTAGGTCGATATCTTTGGCAAGAGCCGATCGTACGAGAGGCATGGATTCTTGGAAATCCTCGAAACTGCTTTCTACTATAGCGATTGTGGAAGCGCGAGTTGGTTGTTCCTCTATAAGAACAGGCTTTATTGCAGAGGCGCGAATGCGATCGGGAGATATTTGCAGGTTGCTATGAAGGATGCCAAGTTTTTTAGCAGTTCTTGCCGTAATTTTATAGATTGCAGTACCCGTAAGCCGATGTCCCCAACTTGCCCGATCTAAGGCAATGAATAATGGCTGATCTGAATCTAAGGCTTCACAATTTACAGCTTGTAATCTGGCATCTAACCAATTTTGAAGCGCTTCATAGGTTACCGTACCGATTCTTATAGATAGGGATTGATGATGGTTGTGAAATTTTTTATCGATCTTGAGCGATGCCTGTTCGAGATCGAAGTCACCTATATTCGCATCGGATACTTGCTGCCGTCTCAGGGAGTTTTCGTGAAGTAGGAGTAGTAAAGCATAATCTCGTACTCCTATTAATGTAGTGCGATCGAGGGTAGATAGCATGCGCTGAATATCCTCAGAATTTACACTCAGATAGGTTTTATCAATCATAGAACCCTAAAAATATTCAAATTACCTAACCCTTCTGTCTCTTTCTAAATCAGCGATTGCTTTCTCGATAATCCAGTCTCTCTCTTTGTCTGGATATCTTAGTCGTAAACTTTTAACCAGTCTCTCTGCTACATCTTTCTCCCCACGGCAGAGAGTTTTGATTAAGTAAACTTCTCTATCTGACGCCCATAAATTTAGTTTTTCTCTGTAAGTTCCATGTCCCTTGTTATAGCTAATGACCTTGCCAAAATTATTTGTAGGTTTTCCTAAAACCTTGCGCCGCGCATAAATTTGTTGCCAGACACTCATTTTTCTATGCATAGGTAGTCGTCTCCGACTTTTTAATGCCTGATAAATACTTACAAACAAAAATCAGACTCCATGCCAGAAAGAGGCTCATTCATTTGTTTCCTTGTAGCAATAAGTTAATCACAACGATGACTGCGAATATGGCAGCAATGATGATTACAGGAATAGTAAGGTTATGTTGAAATGTGAAAAATAGAAACCGCAATAACCAACCAGCAGCAATGAACAAAAATAGACCAATCCCAATCCAGCCACATGTTTGGAGAAATTTTTGCATTTTTAGTTTCCTCAGTTTTCGGCGATCGAAGCCTATCTATTGCAATAGTCTACATTCAGATTTATCTCTTGTCTAATGTTGTAGTTATCTTCAAAACATCGACTAGTTAGGCTATCTATAACTATACAGAATTAGGTTACTAATAACTACTGCTTTCGATAATGGATATTTACGCAAGCTAAAGAAATACGCAACCATAAATCCTGAAATCCTATAAAGACTGTTCTTTCACCCAGTTGGGTGAACTGATCAGAGGACGACCAAGGCTAGTATCTCTCTATAGACTTATGGGACAGTCAGATACGAAGAAAGGTTGGTTAAAGTTATGATGCTTGATATTCAGGTATTTGCACCCAGCAGGAATTTTGATAGTAAATATAGCGCTCAGTTTAGAACCGAGATTACTAATATTTCTCTCAAAAAACCAGATGTCTTGATCGTGGATATGCACAATGTCACCTTTATCGATAGCAATGGCTTAGGTACATTATTTGCGGCGATCAAACTCACAAAAGCCCATGGTGGTAGATTAGTTATTTGTTCTCTAGCAGAATCAGTAAGATTTTTGCTTGAAGTAACTGAAACTTCTCAATATTTTGAAATTTTTGCAACTAGAGAAGAAGCCTTAAAAGCAATCGTAACTACACAACTGGAAGATTTAGAGTGGGATTCGCTCTCAAAATAATAAGTTCAATTACTGTCTTACTTAAGAATCACGAGACTCCTTTTAAGTCTAAACATGATACAATAAGACTTAAATCAAACAAAAGTAACCATATGGATTTTGAGTCTCAAAATACAAATGCTACGCTCATGGATGTTGAAGCCATTCAAAAAGCACTTGGGCGATCGCGTCCTTCGATTTATCGTTATGCAAATACCGACCCAGAGCAGCTAAATACTCCCTACAACCCTAAACTGCTCAACCCCGAATTACGCAAAGACAAAAACGATCCGCTTTTATTCCACCCTGCTGAAGTATCGCGATTTGCCCGAGATGTTCTCAAAATTAAGCAAGTAACAATTCAGGTACAAGAACCTGCTGCTACAGCCACCAATCAACTACTGCAAGAAATTTTGGCTGAACTGCGATCGCTCAATCAGCATCTACAAAACAAGTCTTAAATGAGTCTCGATGGAATCATCAAAAGTCTCATAAATAGACTTCAAGACTCATAAAAATACTAAGCCACGCGATCGCCGTATTTACAGATTCGTGGAGTTTTAACTGCGATCTAGAATTACTAGCACAGTATCTATATCATCTGTCTCACATAAGACTCACTAGTAGCGTTTCAAGTCTTATGTATAGAATCCAAGACTCATGTAAAGACTATACTTGGGTGCGATTCATGTAGATTTGTTATTGTGTATCTTCAACTCGTAAGCGCTAAGCAAAAGGATAAATGGATGAGTGCGATCGACGAATCAGATAAAGCGCTTGAAAATAGCTCCAATTCCAAAAAATTAGTGACAAAAAAGTCAGTGCCAAAAGTTCTGACTGCTTTGGGGCTAACATCCATCAGCATCTATAGTTTTGCCTGTGTAGGTTTATGGTTTGGGCAAACTCGATTTATCTTTAAACCAACGCATACAGTTACCACTACACCAGCCGAAGCCTACAAACTCACTTTTCAGGATCTGTACCTACCTGTAAAACTTGAAAATGGCAGCATCGAAAAAATTCATGGATGGTGGATTCCTTCTGCCAATAAAGACGCTCAAGTTTTGCTCTATCTGCATGGCAATGGCAAAAACATGCAAGCGAATCTGGAGCATGCCAATCGTCTGCATAAATTAGGCTTCTCGATTTTAATGATCGATTATCGCGGCTATGGACTCAGCGATGGCGGTTTTCCTTCAGAATCTGGTGTATATATAGATGCTCAGACCGCATGGGATTACCTCACCCAACAGCAACAAATTAACCCAAAGCAGATTGTAATTTACGGGCATTCGCTTGGAGGTGCGATCGCGATCGACTTAGCGAGCAAACATCCCGATGCCGCAGGGTTAATAGTCGAGAGTTCCTTTACCTCTATGCGCGACATGGTATATCGAGATCCTAAGTTCTCTATTTTTCCTGTCGATCTCCTCCTCAATCAAAAATTTGATTCCATTCATAAAGTCACTACTCTTAAAATGCCCGTTCTCTACATTCACGGTACAGAGGACGAACTCATCCCAGCGAGTATGAGTCAACAACTCTTTGATACCACGTTGACAAGCAAGCAACTGCTATTGATTCCCAATGGCAAACACAATAACAATGCAGTTGTAGGTGGTTCAGTCTATCTTCAAGCTGTGCAAAACTTCGCTCAAAAAGTCAAAACCTAGCTTACATTTCTAGCTTGCATTCTCAGCCTCGATCGCGATAGTTTCCAAATCGTAATTACTGACATCAACCCCAAGAAACCGCAACAAATGATGCAGATTGTAGCCTGCATAGCCAATCGTAAGAAATGATTTGCCTTGCAGTAAGGATAAGAGTTTTGAAAGCTCTTGCAAGGTTGTGCCCTCGCTTTTATAAGCCCGAATTAGACTGTTCCCGATCTTGGTCAGCAACCGTGAAGCTATCTCTCGATCGCTGGTTGCACCTGGAGATTCGATCAAGGCATAATTCCGTAAGATCTGAAAAGCTTCGATATCTTGAGTTTCGATCGCCCGATCGATTTCTTTTACTGACTGCTCCACAAGGTCATCCATCACATATTTGATCGCTAGGGGGGGAAGTGTAAACAGAACTTCTTGCTCTAAAACGATCTTCTCCAATAGCGATCGCCGCTCTAAGGATGCTACTGCCTCTATCAATTGCGAGAATGAAGGCGGTACGAGTAAATTTCTGCGCAGTTGCTCTAAGGTAACAGGGGTTTGCTCGATTGTTAACCAACGGATCAACTCTTTTTCTAGGTCTGATAAGCGCTCGATCTGCTGGTTGAGTAATGTTCTCATGCGATCGCCTAGCACGAGAGTATTTTGGCTGAGAAAATAGGTGATATTGCCTTTAAAGTATTCTTGGATCATTGTCGCTATCACCCGTAAAGCCAGAGGATTCCCACTATAGAGCGCGACTAATTCCGATAGACCTTGCTCCTCACCAGAAAATCCCTTGGTTTTAAATAGTTCCGCTGCGTCTTCTATTTGAAGTCCTTTTAGCGTCAGCGATCGCACGGGGGAATTTTTGTGTTCGGCAAGCGCGATCGCTTCGGGTTTCTCGCGACTGGTCAATACTATGCAACTTTGATGGCGTGCAATTTCTAACTGTTGCAATAGCAGTTCGTAATCTTCATAACCTCTGCGAAAATAGCCCGTGCGAGGACGCTTGCTCTCATAACTTTGAAAAACTGCCTCTATGCCATCTAGAACGATCAAACATCGTTTTTGCTTGAGGCACTCAATGAACTGCATGAGGTTTTGCTGCGTTCGAGCGGATTCATCTTCTAAAAAATCTTCTAGAAAATCCTCCGAGTCATTTTCAACTTGTTCAAGGGATAAGGAGGTCAAAAGTCCTTGAAGCAAGGTAGATAGAGATGGTGCAGATTGTAGCGATCGCCAAATCACATAATCAAATTGCTCTTGAACGCGATCGGCAACGGTTAATGCAAGGGCAGTTTTCCCAATACCTCCCATACCCCAGATCGCGATTAATTTGCAAGCATCTTTGAGAAACCAGGCTTCCAATTGGGCAATTTCATCCTTGCGACCATAAAACTTCTCTAGGTCGGGGGCTTCTCCCCATTCTTGAACTTGAGGTTTTTCTATGGCTGTTTCTAGATCGTCAGCGGCGGAGATCGCTTCCCAATCACTAATCCCCACTGCCTTACAAATCGCAATAAAGCTCTCTCGTTGGATGGGATTTGCTGCCCAAAATCGTCGTAAGGTAGCCTTTGAGGTGTGCGCGGTTAACCACCACACTGAAGAGTTGCTTTTCGTCCACTTTTTTTGCTGCCTGTAGCGATCGACAACTGTTAGACCTTGCTCGGATGCCTTTAATGTGTCAGCCATTTTTGCCCGTTTTCAACGACCCATTTAAGATCTTGCCCTATTTTGCCGCCTGAAGTAGCAATTGCAAATACAAAACTGAGCATATAACTGAGCACCAATCTGAATCAAATCATCAGTTTAGAAGTACTAGGCTTGGATTGTAGGTTTGGGATCTTGCATAGCTTCAAGTTACCCAGAAATACGTTCTTGTATAGAAATTTGAGGTGAAGTTATGAATAACTTTTATCTAGCGAGCATGATCACAGGGTTAATCGTCATGTTAGCTGCTTGTACGAGTACCGAGGCAACCAAACCCGTTAAGCCATTTACACTGGGTGAAGTCATCCAAAAATTTACAAGTACGCTAGGCGCTGAAGTGTCAAAAATGGCACAACCTGCGAAGGTGGAACCTAGGAAATTTGGAACTTTCACTCCTTCTACAAAAAAAGTCCCGTTTTAGAAAAGGCACTGATTATCCATGATGAAACGTTTGATTGAATGTTTAAAGTATTGTAAACAATCGCATAAGTTTAGAGATTTGCTGCGATGAGTAAATAGAACTGGCATTATGCATAACTCTCTATATGCCAGAAATAGATTAAATACAAAGGTAACTTTTGTAGATACTAGTTTAAGGAGTAAATACTATGCAACTCGGAGAAATCTTAGTCCATAAAAGGCTCATTTCATCAAAACAGTTGGAACGGGCTTTGGCAGTGAAAGAAACTACTGGAAAGCGACTTGGAGAGGTACTGCTCGACGATCGCGTGATCGCAGATTCCGAACTACAAGACTCTCTCAAAGAGCAATACTGGCGTCAACGTGGCTTTTGGGTAATCGACTAATAACTTCAATACAATTGCAATGAGGCACTATGGCATCCTCTTCTGAAGGTCTTTGGCGATCTGGAAATCTTTTGGTGATACAAAGAGGAGCACAACTTCCCGATCGCTGCATAAAAACAAACCAGCCTGCCTATGGTAAAAGGTTCAAGGTAAGCCTTACTTGGCATCATCCAGCTATTTATCTCTTACTCTTCAGTCCGATAATTTATTTAATTGTAGCGATCGCAGTGAGTAAAACCGTTAGGGTCACCGTCGGTGTGACTGCGGAAACCTTACAAAAGCGGAGAACGGCAATTTTGTGGGCATGGGGTATTGGTATAGCGGGTTCAATTTTATTTTTTTATGAAATATCATCTCAATTTAGCTCATCTAAAGGAACATTCATTTTACTAGGCATAATTATGATGTTAGGAGGACTGATTGGAGGTAGTATTGCCAGTCATTTTTTAAAAGTCGAGCGGATCGAAAACGAGTATGTTTGGATTCGTGGTGTTTCTAAGGAGTATTTAGCTCTCCTTCCAAAATGGGATCCCGAATGGGCGAGTATTGAATGGAACAAGTAACTAGCGAAATTCTTGGGTAAAACTATTATGACGCAACCTACAATTAGAGAACTAGCAAAGCAAGGCGATCCGCAGGCAATCGCCATCCTATTTAACCACGCTCTCAAGCCCAAAGGCATTACCACCACTGCCAGCCGCCTCGAGGATATTCTGAGCCTGATCGTAGAGGCAGATCCTACGCCAGATCGCGAGGCGATCGCGACGGCGATCCATAAGGGTTTAACCAAGCTCGAAGTTAGGTCGATCCGTAAGGTCAGACTGCTTGGCAGACAGACAGGACAACAAACTCCCGCATGGGAGCGCGAATTTATTTTAGAAATCCCAGAAGACGAAACTTTAGAACCTTTGTCTGAAAGGCTTCAGGAACCGCCTAAGCTCGATCTGTCCATAGAACACGAGGAAGAGGAAGCACAAACTCCAAAAGATGGAATGCATGGGGTAGGAGATGTCGTTCGCGATCGCTATCGCATTTTAGAGCAGATCGGGAGAGGAAGTAATGGCATTACCTATAAAGCGGAAGATCTGCAAACGAAAGAACTTGTGGCGATCAAAGCCTTATCGCTACGGAATATGGGCGATTGGAAGCAAATCGAATTATTTGAACGCGAAGCAAAGATTCTGGAACAGTTAAATCATCCCGCCATTCCCCGTTACCTAGACTATTTCCAAATCGATACCCCCGAAGACCGAGCCTTTTATATCGTGCAACAGTTGGCAGAGGGGCAAAATCTCGCCAAGTTGGTCGAGAATGGCTGGCGAACCAACGAAAAAGGCGTGCGAAAAATTGCCATTCAAGTCCTAGAAATTCTCACCTATTTGCACGATCTAAAACCACCTGTAATTCATCGAGATATCAAGCCCCATAATTTGATTTACGGCAATGATGGCAAGATCTTTTTAGTAGACTTCGGTGCAGTGCAGGATACCTATCGCAGCACGATGGCGAGGGGCAGCACGGTTGTCGGTACGTTTGGCTATATGGCTCCCGAACAGTTTCAAGGTCAGTCAGTGCCAGCTACAGATCTCTATGCCCTCGGTGCGACATTACTATTTTTACTCACCCATCGCTCTCCTGCCGAGTTACCCCAAGAGAGACTGCGTTACAGCTTCCGCTCTAAAGTGCAAATCTCAGATAATTTTGCCAATTGGCTCCAAAAGATCGTAGAACCCGATCTTGAAGATCGCTTCCACTCTGCCAAAGAGGCTTTGGGAACCTTGCGCGGTCGTATTGCGATCGGGAACAAATTAAGAAAACCACTTTCTTGGAAAGCACTTGTAGGCATGGGTGTTGCCACGGTAGTCATTGGGAGCATTATTAATGCCTACAAATGGGACATACTCATAAGGGTTTTTCATACAGACAATCCTTTGACATCATTTTGCATGATGATAGAGGGATTGGGGTATAAAGCTCTTCCAAAAATGGATGAGAAAACAAGACGATTAATGAAAGAATATATCAATGGTATTGGCTATTTTGGTTATTCAGTATATGAAGGATATACGTCTAACACTAGTTGTATCTCTGAATCCGGAGACAGAGAGATAATCCAATTATTAATCGATAAAAAAATAGACTTTGATAAAGATAAATCATTATTTTTTGCTCGATCTATAGATACGGCAAAACTACTGATAGAGAAAGGTGCTGATGTTAATGCTAAAGCTAACGATGGATCGACTCCACTCCATGTTGCTAAATCACTAGATATAGCAAAACTACTGATAGAGAAAGGTGCTGATGTTAATGCTAAAGCTAACGATGGAT
>NZ_JAZBJZ010000047.1:0-13293 GCF_036349135.1 Tumidithrix elongata BACA0141 | reverse complement strand
CGATTGCCCGATCCACAGATATAGCAAAACTACTGATAGAGAAAGGTGCTGACGTTAATGCCAGAAGTAACAATGGCTCGACTCCACTCCATGCTGCCCGATCTATAGATATAGCAAAACTACTGATTGAGAAAGGTGCTGATGTTAATGCTAGAAGTAACGATGGTACGACTCCACTACTTATGGCATTAGGAGGAAACAATACTGAGCTGGCAAAACTACTGATTGAGAAAGGTGCTGATGTTAATCCTAGAAGTAACTTGGGTTGGACTCCACTGCTTAGGGCATTATCGAACGGCAATACTATGCTGGCAAAACTACTGATTGAGAAAGGTGCTGATGTTAATGCTAGAAGTAACGATGGTACGACTCCACTACTTATGGCATTAGGAGGAAACAATACTGAGCTGGCAAAACTACTGATTGAGAAAGGTGCTGATGTTAATGCTAGAAGTAACTTGGGTTGGACTCCACTGCTATTTGTGGTAGAAGGAAGAAACAATACTGAGCTAGCAAAACTACTGATTGAGAAAGGTGCTAATGTTAATGCTAAAAATACCAGTGGTTTGTATCTACTAGATATTGCTAAGTTAAATAAAAATACTGGAGTTGAAAAATTATTGATTGAGAACGGTGCTAAGCAGGGTAGTGAAATTGCTCTGCCAGTAAATAAATTTTTATCAAAAAACAAATGATTGAAAAGCTTGCAAAAGGAACTTAACGATACGTTATTTTGTTTAGAGAGATAATATGAGCGCGCAACATCACGAAGGCGATATCATTGCTCAAAAATATCGAATTATAAATATTTTAGGGCAAGGCGGAATGGGTGTCACCTATAGCGCTCTAGACCAAAAAACAAATCAGAAAGTAGCTCTAAAGGTGATGTCACTGCAAAGAGCAGATGATTTTAAGATTTTAGAACTGTTTGAAAGAGAAGCCAAGATTTTATCTCAATTAAATCATCCTGCAATTCCTCGTTACCTTGACTATTTCCAGATCGATCGCCCCCGCGATCGCTTGTTTTATATCGTTCAACAACTGGCTGACGGTCAATCTCTAGCGAGTTTAGTTGAAAAGGGATGGAAGCCCAACGAACTAGAAGTAAAGCAAATCGCAGAAAAGGTTCTAGAGGTTTTGGTCTATTTGCAGCAACTCACCCCACCTGTGATTCATCGCGATATCAAACCGCAAAATATTATTTACGCTCCAAATGGAACTCTATTTCTCGTTGATTTTGGAGCCGTACAAGATACCTATCACAACTCACTCACGGGAGGTAGCACCGTTGTAGGAACCTATGGTTTTATGGCTCCCGAACAGTTCCGTGGGCAGGCAAATCTCGTTACCGATCTCTATGGTCTAGGCACGACGCTAATTTTTCTATTAACGCAAAAAGCACCTTCCGATCTACCTCAAAAAAAGCTCAAAGTGAACTTCCGCCCTCACGTTCAAATATCAAAGCAGTTTGCCGGTTGGATCGATCGGGCGATCGAACCCATAGCCGAGGATCGCTTTGCCTCGACAGCAGAAGCCCTAGCAGTTTTACAAGGCAAGCAAGAATTCACCCAATCTACGGCAAAAGCAACTCGTCCAGTTGATAGTCGTATCACCTTAATTGATAATGGAGAACGGTTAATTGCAGAGATTCCATCTGTAGGGTTACAAAGCAATTACAGTCGTCTGTTTATGTCCCTGCCAATCGCTTGGAACGTTATTCTCTTACTATTTATTTTGATCGTTTTTGTATATTTTACTTGGATTCGGTCTACCTACTCATCCATTGGCTTAACATACAGCGAATTATTCGTAGGGTTAAGTATATTTGTTGCATTTGGACTAATTGGTATTTGGATATCGATCAAATTCCTTCTTAGTGTCTTATCTCGGTTTCGCCTAGTAATCGATCCAACTTATTTTCACTATCAACGATGGTTTCTTAATTTCTGCCTTCAAGATGTCAAAGGTGAGACAGCCCATATTATCAAAGCTGACCTCAAAAATTCGGGTCTCGCACTCTTTAATAGAAATTCAGCAATTCAAGTCTGTTCTCTTGTTGTCAAGCGCAAGCCCTATCGATTTGGTGCTTTTCTCTCCGAACCAGAGAAGCAATGGCTAATTGCCGAGATCGATCGCTTCCTACAAAAGCAAAAGTTACAACTCAATGCTGGTTCCTGATATCTAGTCATACCCCTCATCCCCTAAATCCCCCAATGCTGGGGGATTTAGGGGATCTTTCTCTCCCAAAATAGGGGGCTTCGGGGCTTATGGTTGCTTAAGCATTTCCATTCTTAACATCCATTTCACCCGAAGAAGCACTCCTCGCCCGACCTTGAGCTGCCCATGCTTTCATGTAGTTAATTTGTTCGCGAGCCGTACTTGCCAAGGGAAACGTATCCTGTACTGCACCCACGATATCCTCCGTTGTCAGATCGCGATTGTGATGGAAAGCCCGATACATGCCCTCGATAATTGCCTGTTCGATTTCTGCGCCGCTAAATTCCTTGGCGATCGCTGCCATGCGATCGATATCAAATTTACGCAATTCCGTCGGACGAAATCTTTGTAAATGAACAGAAAAAATTTGTTTGCGTTCCTCACAATTTGGCAGATTAATAAAAAAGATCTCATCAAACCTACCTTTCCGCAGTAATTCAGGAGGTAAGGCATCAATATTATTTGCCGTCGCCACAATGAAAACAGGCGTTTCTTTTTCCTGCATCCAAGTTAACAAAGTCCCAAATACCCTCTGACTTGTCCCCGAATCCGTAGAGCCACCACCCGTCATCCCCGCAAAGGCTTTATCGATCTCATCCATCCACAAAACGCAAGGAGCCAATGCCTCCGTTAATTGAATTGTCTGGCGAGTACGGCTTTCTGACTGCCCGACAAGACTACCAAAGAGTTTACCCACATCTAGCCGCAATAGAGGTAGCCGCCAGAGATGCGCGATCGCTTTAGCACAGAGACTTTTACCCGTACCCTGAATCCCCATCAACAAAACACCCTTGGGGTTAGGCAACCCAAAGGCTCTCGCCTCATCCGAAAATGCCTGCTGTCTCTGCAATAACCATTGCTTAAAATTATCCAACCCTCCAATACTGTCGAGCGTTTCATAGGGCGCAAAAAATTCTAAAAATTCAGTTTGGCGAATTCTTTGTTGTTTCTCGATTAACACCAAATCGATATCGGCTTCGCTGATAAATTGCTTCTGCACCAGTGACTTCGCTAAGGTATGCGAAATATGGTCTCGCGTAAGACCCATACAAGCTTTTACCAATTGTTCTAAGCCCGTTCCACTTAAGCGCAATTGTTCCGTCGCCACCATCTGTTGAATTGCCGTTCTAATATCATCAGCATTGGGCAATGGGAAATTTAATATGGCGATCTGCTGCTCTAGTTCTGAGGGAACCTCTAACATAGGACTGAGTAGCACCACCGTTTTTCGCGAACTACGCAGATTGCGATAGAGGTTGCGTAACTGCCGCACGATCATCTCATCAGGCCGTTGTCCCCCCAGCCGACGATGCAGATCGCGAAATACAAAGATTACAGGGACTTGCGGGTCGGCTTCCTCAGCAATCTGTAAGGCTTGTAAAAGATTGTTTTTCGCTTGCTGGTTATGAATAAAGCCATGAACCAAATCGTAATAGACCACCTCACGGGAAGGATTGCAGGAACGTCCCACCTGTTCGATCGCTTTCTCAGCCCGTTCTTCTTCTGCTGTCACCACATAGATCAGTGGGTACTTAGCCCGAATGAGAAGGTTAAATTCGGTGGGAAAGTCTTGGCTTCTCATAATGGAATTTTAGATTTGTGAGAGGGGTTTAGTTTCAAATTATTTTATTTTTAGTGCACGCTTCATACATTGTCGAACAGAGCCGTATAGTTCACCCACTAAACCATCAAGCTCATGCTCAATGTCTTCATAACGACCAAGTTTGCTAGTCCACATCCCACTAGGTAATTGTCTGGCTACATGCTGAGGCTCCTCACTTACTTTTACGTAAATTGCGATCTTCTCAAATCCTATCTCAAGCTCTGAGCTATCACATATCTCGTAACCATATATTTGATAGGCTTTGACAAATGCTTGTAAGGTATGCTCCCTAGGTACGCCTTCAGGCCAGTAGTAATCTTCTTCGGGTAAAGGAGACCACCAGCAATCATCTTCACCAACTGCCCAAGCTAAACAATTATATTCACTCGTGTAACGACTTGTAATTTCGTATTTTGTCATCGCTAAATTTGGCCAATCCGTCTCAAGTTCAGCATTCGTATCCATGCTGTCTACCCCAATCGAGCCATGCTTCTGCCATCTTCTTGATTCTTCCCTTATCTTCCGACATCACAGGATTTTCTCCCGTTATTGCTCTTAGAGCAGGAAACCAGTGATCTGGTTCCTTGCTTAATTCTTGAAGAATCAATGGGACAACTTTAGACCCCATTTTAATAATTTGCTGATAAGCAGGATGCGAAACTATGTTACTTATTAACGACATATGGCAGGTTTCTTTTTTCCATTGTGAAGACAGAAATTGGAATCTAGCTTCTAAATCGGCAACACTATCTCTATGTGTTCTAATAGACATGATTTTGCCACTAGGATTAAATTTCAACAAAGAAGTTAATCGTTGAATAAAGCACAGTTCATCAGCTTCAGAAAATGACGGAAACTCATCACTTTTCTCATGTATATAGTCAACAATGGATATCACAAGATCTCGATCTGATAGATTTTCTTCTTCCTTTAGCTTATATAGAGTAGATATAGTCTCAATAATATTTACAGCATCGCTTTCTTCAGTTTCACCAAATTTCATAGACTTAGGGATAATGAAAGATGCAGATTGATTGCTTAGAAAAGAGACAATCACTTGGATAGCATTGTCATCAACGCTTATGATTTTCTTGATTCCAGGTTTGTGTTGTTCGGGAATACGCAAAAACATAAATTCAAGACTTTGAAAAACATACAGAGATCTTAATCCAAAGAAAACTATTTGCACAGAAACATAAGGAGGTAAAGAAATCTTCACCTCCTTATGTACGACTTAAATTTTATTTAAAAACTATGCGTGGCTTGGAGTCCAATCGATCCAGTTTTGAGGCTTAAGGAAAGTTTCGGATAGATCGGCTTCGGGGGTGTTTGGCTCAGGATGATAGTCATAGTCCCAGCGTACCAGTGGAGGCAAGGACATTAGGATGGATTCCGTGCGACCGTTGGTTTGCAAACCAAAAATTGTGCCTCGGTCGTACACCAAGTTAAATTCGACATAGCGACCGCGACGATAGAGTTGCCAGTTGCGCTCTCTTTCGCCATATTCCATATTGCGGCGACGTTCGCCGATCGGAACATAGGCGGGTAGGAAGGAATTACCGCAATCTTGGACAAAATCGAAAATTTCTTGCCAAGAGCGCTCTGAAGGTTCGCCAATCTCATCACTTAGGGCTTTAGCAGTGGGTGAGTCATTGCTGTTTTTGTAGAGTTTGCCCTTGCCGTCTTGATAGTCAAAGAAGATGCCACCGACACCACGGGTTTCGCCGCGATGCTTGAGGAAGAAGTAATCATCACACCAAGCCTTAAAAATACGATGGTAATGAGGATTGTGGCGATCGCAGGCAGCTCTAAGCGTTTTGTGGAGATGCTGGGCATCTTCGGCAAACCCGTAGTAAGGCGTCAGGTCTAAACCGCCGCCAAACCACCACACGTTCCCTGCTTCAAAATAGCGATAGTTGAGGTGAACTGTGGGTGCATAGGGATTTACAGGGTGTAACACCATGGATGTGCCCGTAGCGTAAAAAGTCTCGCCATCCAGCTCCGGATATTGTCTGATGATACTTGGTGGTAAGTGTGAGCCATATACTTCGGAAAAATTAACGCCACCTTTCTCGAAGTAGTCTCCATCGACAATCACTCGCGATCGCCCACCGCCACCTTCGGGACGCACCCATTGATCTTGCTTAAACTTTGCCTTCCCGTCTAATTCTTCTAATCCTTGGCAGATACTATCCTGGAGTTTCTGCATAAACTGACTAACTTGTTGCTTGGAATCGCTCGGATGTTGAGGAGCTTGAATTAGAGGGCGGGTGGCAATAGTCATAAAGTTACTTTTGAGTATCGTCCGTTACTTGTATTTATATCTTTCTTTAACAATAGCTAGACTTAGGACTATAAAGTCATTTGTAAAATATTTTTAATATTTCTATACTTGACCGCATGAGTTTTGAGGAGATTATCCAGTGGTATCCGCAAGATGGTAAGCGCGATGTGCTTTATAGAAAGTTGCCAAAGTAATCATGCTCATTGACGATCCTCATAACCCTCTAAGCCGTGAAACTATTCCTTTTCTCATCTGAGTAATTTAGGGGATTTATCGCGGATGAACTAGCCAAGCTCGTTGGATGGGCTGACTGAGGGTCTGTACTAAAGGAGAAAGTTGAGCAATATCCTTTAAACCCTGCGTGGTTTGAATTTCAATCCCTTGTTGATAAAGCGTATAGCCCTTGGTGAGTGCTACACGAATGCCGCAATAATATTCAGGATCGAGCCCCTGCATTCGCAACTTGGCTTGCCATGCCTCTAGGCTTGCTTCGCGATCGCTGAGACTCTTATCGCTAATATCAGTCGCTTTAAAAATGTCACGATCTAAATAACGCCGACATAGATCGACCAAGATGCGATCGTTGCTCTCACGCCAACGATGCAGGTGATAGGTAAACACAATGTCATCAGCCGCTAAATATTGCTCGCAGTTTAAAGTCTGAGGATCTTGGCTCAACCAAGCCTTTACAATGCGATCGGCTTCGATCTCACCCGATCTAAGCAATAATTTTGCCCGTTCGTAAATCTTGGTCAGCGTAAATCGCGAAGCCAGATTTTTGGGATGGTTGTAGACCTGTAAATACATAAAGTAACGGACGGTAAGGTAATGCTCGATCGCTACCAAGCCCTTACGATTCACCACCAAACGTTGTGTAATTGGGTCGTAGCTCATTGCCATCAAGATTCGATCTAGATCGAGCTGACCGTATTTTGCCCCAGTGAAATAACTATCTCGCTGTAAGTAGTCCAAGCGATCGCAGTCCAGTTGGCTAGAAACCAGTTGGTAAGCGAGAGGCACTGGATATTGCTTCGTGAAGATCTGCTCTAGGGCTGCCGTTAGCTCGGAATCATAATTCTCTAGTACTTTCGCAATAGCAGGGGACTGGAGCAGCCGCCTTGTCCATACCTCATGCTGACTGCCAAACATCTCTTCACCCGCATGACTAAAGGGGCCATGCCCTAGATCGTGCAGCAAAGCGGCACTCAAGACTGCCGCACGATGTCCAGCTAGATAAGGATATCGCTGCAAGATTTGATCGAAGGCTCTCCTTGTTAGTGCCATTACCCCCAAAGAATGGGTAAAACGCGAACCCTCGGCTCCATGAAATGTTAGGCTCGCTGTGTCTAGTTGGCGAATGCGCCGCAGTCTTTGAAATTCAGGCGTATCAATCAAACGAATTAGTAAAGCTTCGACAGGATCGTCCCCATCTAGGGTAATGGCTCCATGCAGAGGATCGTGATAAGTACGAGATTTACCGAGTAACATGAGCAGGGATTGCCTCAACGAGCTTACATCTGATACTTCCCATCAATCAATTTGTAGCATCAATTAATTTGTACATTGCCAAAAACACATGTTTTTTTGAGGGTTTTCACTATCAAAAAATTCTTGACAGGACACTACCTTGCGACAAGGCGATCGCATATTCACCACACTTGAAATTGATGGAAAGACTTATTTCATTATATTTTTTGTTTTCTCGCACATAAATATCTGTAATTACGCAAAATTTTCATGTATATTGGGTATAGCAGGCAATATCAAAAAGTTGCTCATCAGTAAAAAACGTCAGTTCGGGATAAGAAAACCTAAAACGCTATATATCCCAAGGCTCCCCCCTAGACCCCCTTGAAAAAAAGGTGGAGAACTCACTTCCCTGTTTCAAGGGGGATGCCCTATCGGACAGGGGGATCAAACCCCTCGGTTCCAGCAAGTTAGCTTGCTGTGTTCCGAAATCCTTAACCCGAACTCAGGTTAAATAGATATTTTTTTCTGAAATTAAGCCTCTCTATCCAGCCAAAACGTTACAGGGGATTTCTATGACGAACGATCCGAATCCATACCAACACCTACTTCCATATCTTGGTGGGCAATGTGAGGGAATATTATATCGGCTAATCCTCGGAGCAGTCGAATGGAACACGGGGACAACAAAATACTTTAATGGGACAGGGAGCAATGCTAACTGGATAACTCCAGACCCATATCCTTATTCGGTATACAACTTGGCGGGTCCCTTACCTCAAGGCGGCTTCACTTGGGAAGTCGATGAAACGTTTCCGTCTTATAGCGTTTTTAAGTTGTTGTGGAACGGTCAATCTACAGGGGTTCGCTGGGCTTCTGGAGATCGCCAACCGCCCACCTCAACTTTTGTTGCGCACATAGAGAGGACTGACAATCAGCCAGATAATTGTGGCAATCTACCCAATATCCCTATTCCAACAGAGAGACTGGCACAATCATCCATATCAATCGAATTGGCAGTATTTTTGGCAGTGGTTGGGCGTTAAAAGACTGGCAAGAAATCATTGAAAACCCTGATGGTAGCGTTTTACTGCTTGATGGCGATGGGACTCAGCTTATATTTGAGCCACCTGCCACTGCTGGAAATCCTTACATCTCCCCTTCAGGAGACTTTTCTATCCTACTCAAGCTTAGTGATGGTACTTACCAACGCACATTCAAAGACCGCGCTATCTATAGCTTTAATGCCAACAAGAAGCTCAGTATTATTCAAGATCGTAATGGCAATCAAACTCGCTACATCTACAACACGTCGGGGCAATTAACCCAAATCATCGATCCTGTGAACTTGGTCACCAGTTTTACCTATACTGGCAGCCGCGTCACAAGCATCACAAATCCCAATAATCGCGTCACTACCCTTACCTACAACCCAGCAGGCGATCTAATTAGGATCGCCCATCCCGATACTGCTCAAATTAACTTTGAGTACGATAGCAACCACTGCATGACCGCTAGTACTGATGCGAGGGGCAATCGAGGTACAGCGACCTATAATTTTGCGGGATGAGTTACAGGTTCGACACGTAAAGATGGGTCTACCGTCCAAATTCAGTCCGTGTCAGTCAAGGGATTATATCTACCCGCCCAAACTATCGCTCTTTTTACAGCACCTGAGTCCTATAGCCCCGACTTTACCGAAGCCGTCAGCCCCGCCGCAGTCTATACTGACGGCAACGGGAACATCAAGACCATGCGTTTAAACCAACGCGGCGATCTGGTTGTAGGCACAGACCCTGTAGGCAACCTCACCAGCAACACCTACAACAACCAACATCAACTCACCCAAAGCAGCAACGCACGCGGACAAAACACCACCTACACCTACGACAGCCGAGGCAACGTCACCCGCCTCGTAGACTCGATTTCTGGCGCAAACGGCAAACAATTTACCTACGATCCCACTTTTAACCAAATCACCAGTGTCACCGATGAGTTAGGACGAGTTACCACCTATCAAATCGACCCCGCCAACGGCAACACCCTCTCAGCGACTCAAACTGTAGGAGGCAATCCCCAAGTTACCACCTATACCTACACCCCCAAAGGTCAAGTCAGCACCATAACCGATGCCCTAGGACGGATTACATTCAACGAATACAACGCCCAAGGGCGGCTGTTTCGCGTCACCATCGCCCAAGGCACAGCCGACCAAGCCATCCTCAATTACGAATACAACAGCGCAGGCTACCAAACCAAATTTACTGATGCCAAAGGGAATATCACCCTCTATAGCTACGACGTAATGAATCGGCTAACACGGGTCACATCACCCGATCCTGATGGCGCAGGCACATTAACCTCACCCGTCAACCAATATACCTACGACCTCGCAGGCAATCGCATTACCGCCAAAGACCCACGTAACAACACCACCACCTATGTCTACGATGCCCTCAATCGCCTCATCCAAATTACCCAACCTGACCCAGATGGCACAGGCGTACTCACCTCACCTATCACCCAATATACCTACGACCCCGCAGGCAATCGCCTCACCGAGACAGACCCACTCAATCGCGTTACCCAATATCGCTATGACGGCAGAAATCGCCTCACCCAAGTGATTAATCCGCTCAATCAAGCCATAACCTATGGCTATGACCTAGATGACAACCAGACTAGTGTCACCGATGCGCTCAATCAAACCACGACCTACATTTATGATGCGAGGAATCGCCTTACCAGAGAGACCAACGCCCTCAATCAAGCCAACAACTATGTCTACGATCGCGTTGATAACCTCATCTCTATCACCGATGCGCTCAATCAAGTCACGACTTTTGCCTACGACAGTTTAGACCGTCGCATTATTGTGACAAATCCGCTCAACCAAACCACCACCACAACCTATGATTTGGTCGGGAATGTACTTTCAGTCACGAATGCTGCGAACCAAACCACACGCTATGTCTATGACAATAGAAATCGCCAGATTCAAATCATTGATGCGCTCAATCAAATTACCAAGCTCAGCTATGACCTGAATGGAAATTTGGTGCAAATAACAGATGCTTTGAATAATGTGACTAGCTACCAATATGATGGCTTAAATCGTTTAACAACTGAAACAAATCCGCTTAATAAAACTCGGACGTTCTCCTATGGAGTCACGAGCAATCTGGTAGGCATCGTAGACAGAAATAACCGCGCCAGAAAGTTTAGCTATGACACGCTAAATCGCTTACTAGCAGAGCAGTGGCTAGACGCGGCAGGTGTAGTGACGGCAAGTTTTCGGTTTACATTTGATGCGGCGAGTCAGGTGTTGACGGCTAGTGACCCTAGTTCGCGCTATGCCTTTAGTTATGATGCCGCAGGTAGACAAACCATTGTAGATGGTACGGGAACATCGGGAGTGCCGAATGTAATTTTGACTTCGACCTATGATGTGGCAGGAAATCGCATCAGTTTGACCGATAATATCGCAGGAGTTTTGAAGGGAACGCAGGGGTTTGGTTACGATGCGCTCCAACGTTTAACCCGAGTGACGCAATCGGGTTCGGGTGTGAGTAATAAGCGGGTTGACCTGATCTATGATGCCGTAGGGCGAATGTCGGGAATCAGCAGGTTTGCCAGCACAGATCAGTCTGTACCTGTGGTGAATAGCAGTCTGACATTCGATCTGGCGAGTAAGTTAACGGCTCTGACGCATGTGCGGAATGCGACGACGATTAATAGTAATGGGCTGACCTATGATGCGGCGGCAAGGGTGACGCAGTTGATGACGGTGGATGGGAGTAGTGGGTATGGCTATGATGCCACGAGTCAGCTTACGGCGGCGACCCATAGTTATCAAACATCTGAGGCGTTTAGTTATGATGCGTTGGGAAATCGCACGGGGTATGTAACAACGGCGAATAATCGTTTGCAATCGGATGGAACGTTTACCTATCTCTATGATGACGAGGGAAATCGCACGCAAAGGACAAATATTGCCACAGGTGAGGTAACGAGTTATACGTGGGATTACAGGAATCGCTTGACTGGCGTGGATACGAAAACGAGTGGTGGTGTGTTAACTCGTTCTGTGGCGTTTAAGTACGATATTTTCGACCGAAGGATTGCCAAAACAGTTGACCTTGATGGTGCTGGTGCTGGTGCTGCGGTGACTGAGAGGTATGTCTATGACCGAGACCATATTATGTTGGTGTTTGTGGGTGCGAATCTAAAAGAGCGTTATCTTTATGGTGCGAATTTAGATCAGGTGCTGGCGGTGGAGGCAAGTAGTCAGGTAAACTGGACGCTTTCTGATTATTTGGGTACGGTGAGGGATTTGGTGAGTAGTGCGGGTGTGGTGCAAAAGCACATCAAGTACGATAGTTTTGGCAATGTCACGGCTCAAAGTGCGCCCACGGTGAAGTCGCGGTTTGGCTTTACGGGTCGGGAGTTTGACTCTGAGACTGGGCTTTATTATTATCGCTCTCGCTATTACGACTCTGCGGTTGGTAGGTTTATTAGCGAGGATAGGATTGGTTTTGCGGGTGGTGATGCGAATCTTTACAGATATGTTGGGAATAGTGCGACGAATGGAACTGATCCTTTTGGTTTACAGACATACGTATTACAGCTTGGCACAACTCTTGGTAAAGCAGCAGGAACTGTAGCAACGGGAGCCGAACTTAGTGTATTGGCTCCTGTGCTTGCATTTGCAGGAGTACTTCTTGGATTTCCTAGTGCTGCGGGTGAAGGGAGTGATAAAGTTAGACCACTACCCGTCAGTGGATTTACCAATACTGCTGGAGCTGGGTTTGGTGGTGGACTACTCACTTTCCCTGATCCTCAAGAGAGTAGACCTACAATATACATATCTCCCAATGGGCGCTACTCAGACCCAAATGTAATAAATCGCGGCAGAGATTTCGAGGATATTGGTGGAATCTGTAGTGTACCTCAAGGTTTTCCCATTCCTCAGCCTCTCTTTCCTCCGTTTTTAGAGGCAAAAAAAGAAAAAAATATTGATTTGGGAGAAGGATATAAAGTGCCTGAAGACATCTATCACCCATCTGGAGCGGATGGACTCAAACAAGAGATTTTACAGGATGTTAAAAATGAAGAATATAAGTTGGGAAAAGTAGGTAAGAATCCTGACATCCAAGTAAAAGACGGTAAAATTGTTCTTCAGTCACAAGAAAATAAGAAAATATCTATTAAAACTGATATTCCTGTTTCTAAATATCCAGAGATAACAAAGAGTAAATAATGGCTAAGAATCAATTTGTTTTGGAATTAGAGATCGAAAGAGGACAGAGCAAAGAGGCTATTTCAACTATTCTAGGTGTTGAACCTAATTGGAAGTCTAAAAATTGGTGTTTTGCAGTTGTTCGTGATTATGATAATGATGATTGTATCGAAGAAATTATTGAATATGAACATTTCGACGACATTCCATCTTTTGTTGACCAGTTTATAGATTTACTTGATGGGAAGTTTGAGCAACTTGCTGAAGTTGGGATTAAAAAAAGTGACATTATTTTCTGGCAGTATTATGCATATGATGGTCAATGTAATTTGGAATTCACCCCCAGGCAGCTTAAAAAGCTGGGTGACAATGAAATCCGCTTATGTATTTCATGTTGGGATGTTAGTGCTCAAGAAGAAGAATCTCAAGAATAGAGTTGTTGGGAAATAAAAACAAGTTGTGGACAGGGTTTTCCTCTTCCCT